>CALZJG010000123.1 GCA_945787555.1 uncultured Chromatiaceae bacterium
AAGCTGTCAGCAATGAATCTCCGCCACCCGATACGCTCGTTGTAGACCACCCACTCATCCAGCGCTTGACCGCGATCAGAAACAAGGCGCGGTGTCGCAAGCGGGATAATGAATGATGGAAAGGCCAACGGCTAGACTTCCGCATCGGGTGGTTACAGTGTAACCACCCCACTTTCTCGGCACTTTTCGTGCCCGTTCCATCGCCCTATGTATCGAAATTCGGGCTGTCCACAGAGTCCATAGGTCTTGCCCGCCACGGCGTAGCGAGTCCCTCACTCGCGCAGCCCAGGGCGGGGCCGCGTTCAGCGGCGCCTGTGGGCCCCTGTGGCCAGGCCAATCTGTACTGAAAGCCGATGCAACTCTCCGGGTGCAAGCTGCATGACAGGCGTGAGCCTGGCGAGCAGCTTGGATTGCCGCGAATCCGCCCTCGTCACTAGCGAGCGCAGCGGGGTAGTGACGAGGGCGGCAATCCCGGAAACGACGGCGGTTTGCGCTTGAATTTCCGGGTTACAGCGGGATGATGTGTTCCTATACTGGCGCCCTTGGATTGATTTCAACCGTGGCCACTGCGGGTACAGTGGCGAGTGAGCGCACCCGGACCCTTTGACGCGCTGCGGCGTTACGCCGTGGGTCCATCTTCCACTCATAGTAGATCGCAAGGTCTGCCTTCCATCTAGGCGCAAGCCTGTATTCACACCACGAGCCGAGACGGCCGCCCATGGCGGTGTCGTCGGCGTTCATTTTCCATAACCCGCGGAAGCATGTCCGCTCATTTGAAAGGAGGTGCTGTGATGAAACCACCATGAAAGCAAGCCCGCGTGCGGGCCGGTTGGCCAGCGCTGGGTCATTACCCAAAAGGGAAAACCGGCGTTGCCTAAGATCAGGCATATTCAGATCGTAGGGGAGTGGTGTCCCCTGACCGTTTCGCGCTAGCGAGCCCGGGTAGCTGCGGCTACCGGGTGGTCATAAACACTTACCAGATAGCGATGACACCGTGAGAGATCTGAACTACCAACTCAAACGACTCTGCCACCGCAATCGGGATGGCAGTTATGCAACCCAAGCCAAACGTATGCATCACTTGATGCTCATCGCCAATCAGTTACATGCATTGGGCTTTCGCGCGATGAGCGATCACTCTTTGAAGCCAAAGCATGTCGAAGCCTTGGTCAAGGAATGGTTAGCGCAGGCACTCAGCGTTGGAACGATCAAGAACCGGGTGGCGGTGCTGCGTTGGTGGGCGCTGAAAGTGGATAAGCAGAATGTCGTGGCTCGATCCAACGATCATTACGGGATCCCGGATCGGAAATTTGTCACCAATCTCTCGAAAGCCAAGGCGGTGAGCGCGCTCGAGCTGGAGAAGATCCGCGATCCCTACGTGCGGATGAGCCTCGAACTTCAGCAGGCCTTCGGCCTGCGTCGTGAGGAGGCGATCAAATTCAATCCCAATTACGCTGATCGTGGCGATCACATCACCTTAAAGGCCAGCTGGACCAAAGGCGGCAAGGCGCGCGATGTGCCGCTGCGCACGGATGAACAGCGCGAGGTGCTAAATCGCGCGCGACAGCTTGCCGCAAGCGGCTCCCTCATTCCGAGTGATCGGAACTATGTTCAGCAACTTCGCGCCTACGAAAGGCATACGGCCAATGCTGGGCTATCGAAAATGCATGGTCTGCGTCATGCGTACGCACAGCGACGATACGAAGAATTGACCGGGTGGAAGGCGCCGGCCGCTGGCGGACCGGTGACGAAGGCACTGAGTCCTGGGCAGAAGGTGCTGGATAGGCATGCCCGGCAGATAATCAGTCAGGAACTGGGTCACGAGCGCGAGCAGATCACCTCGATTTATTTAGGCAAGTAGGTTGTTATGTATAGTGACCCGAAAGAGAGGTTCCTATTGCCGAGCAGTTACCTGTAATGATCCTAAACTGATCAGGCTGGCATTGCCCGCTGCGTCAGATGTGCTCGAATCCAGAAAGATCAAAATTGGTCGACTAACAGACTTTCGCGTTGCTGCTCGCTAAGTCGGGTGCCGGCCATGAGCGGTCTAATGGGCCATGAGGTTCGAACGGCTGCACCACAACTGACTGCGGTCATTTGATAATTACGCTAATCAATCGATACTGACCACATCGATCTCGCGCCATTAATCGTTTCGCAGATTCAACTCGCTAGTGCAACGGGTGGGTTGATGCCGAAAAATACCTGATTCGGTGTTTTCATGCCAAGGCATTTCCTCGGGCGATTGTTGAGTTTATCCATTGCCTTCTGAATATCTCGTTGAGTAAGTGCAGTGAAGTCACAGCCCTTGGGGACGTACTGACGGATAAGACCGTTGGTGTTTTCATTCAGCCCTCGCTCCCAGGAGGCATACGGATGCGCGAAATAGAAATCGGCATCGAGGGCCTCGGCGATCGCTTCGTGTTGAGCGAATTCTTTTCCGTTATCCGAGGTTAGCGTGTGAACCTGGTCGGCTAGCGGCCTCAGCAGTTTCAGGACGGTCTGCGTGACGCCCAAAGGCACAAAAAAACCGCCACTAGGGCGGGTTCTTTGCTAACTATTGAATGGATCAGACTTTACGCTGGCGTCTCGTCAACCCCATACCGGCAAGACCGATGCCAAGAAGTGCGAGGGCGCCAGGTTCAGGAACTTGAGCCTCACTAGTCCAACTCACATTATCCAGGTAAGACGTAAGGAAAAAACGTTGCGCTTGATTCTCGAAGCTAAGCTGGACACTGGCCCCAAGGTTTGCGTTGACGAACGAAGTAACATCAAAGCTCCTGTTATTTGGTCCAGCTTGTGTTAATGCGCCACTGGAATTAAACAAACTAAGGAGGCTGACTCCAGTTAACGTTTCAATATTAACGGCGAACGTCTGCAAGGGCGCCGGGCCCCAAGTACCATTATGATTGAATAATCGATCGTCCCAACTAATCGTGGAGCTCACCACGGCGCTGGTTGGAAGGATAACTTGCTGGAACAAGGACGATAATGATGCGCTAGTCTGATCGAAAACGGCATCAAAACTGCCTCCGATCGGGACATTAGCGCCTGTAGGACTAGCGGGGACGTATGTTCCATTGTTAATAGAAGCATTAGCAGAGCCAGTGTTGACTTCAGTCCAGCCGGCAAAATTTCCGGTCTCAAAATCTCCATTGGAGATAAGTTCAATTGGTATTGCATTCGCCGTTATCGGTAACAGCAGGACAGTTAATGCAAGCATATATGTGCTTTTTATTATAGCCATTTAGAGTACACCCTTAAGATAGAATCATGCGCTTGGCTATAATGCACTTTTCACGCCAAAAACCATAAAAACTTTTATTTCAATCACTTAAAATCACGCTGGGTTAGTGCATATACTGATTTGTAAAGAATGCTGACGAGGCGAGTATTTATTGAACAAGCGGATGGGCGAGCCCGCATGGTCCAATGAAGCAGACGTTCATCTTCAAATGATGAATTGGTGCTAGAGGCCAAAAAGAGTTATTGGCAGTTTATAATTTCCTTGCATGTGTGACCCGGCTTTATGAGCAAGAGCGCGAGGCGCCCGAAGGCCCCTCCGTGCTTCGGTTGTAGGTGCGGCGCTGGGTGAGGTGGACCGAAGGCGGGCTAGGGCCCGATAAGAAGAACCCCGCCAGAGCGGGGAGTCTCCTGGTTCAAGATGGATCGATCGAGTCTGACACGGGACGGAAAGACAACCTGGCAAGGGCACGTGAACTGTTAGCGTGTGAAGCGAACAACGCTAACAGCGAGATCACGACACCCGCTGATAACATATCTCACTCAGAGACAACACCCGGCACTGACCACGATGAAATCATCGAGGCCACCTATGTCTGTCCAGACTGTGGCGCACCGATGCTGATCATCGAGACCTTCATGCGTGGGCAACTGCCCTCACGCCGCCCGGGCCAATGAGTCTGGTGAGAGTGGTCTGAGAACACAGGATAAGTAGCAGTGCCGTCTTCACCTGCTCGATATGACTCGCGCCCACAATGATGACAAGAATAGCAAGACAGTTGTTTATTGAGTAAGACTTCGGAACTCGCCAGGGGCACCCTGTTCTTGATGCCATATATTGCAAATGCACGACGAATCCGGTTCGGATCTCACCGTCTGCGGAATCTTTTACTGGCCTCCATTCTGATCGCGGGGTTGTCACTCACGATGCCGTTGCATGCGCAGGATCAACATGCGCCGATGTTGATTACGATTACGTACGTGCCCACGCCGCAGGATATGGCTTCCAACAGTGTGTCTGTGCTTTCCAACCGGCATATCGAGGCCAGGCATGCCAATAGCGTCACGGATCTGCTTCGCCAGGTACCGGGGCTGCATGTCGATCAGGCGGGCGGGCGCGGCAGTGTCAGCTCGGTGTATCTGCGGGGCGGCGACCCCAACTTCACGGTTGTGCTTATCGATGGCGTCAAGGTAAACAATCCTGCCAATACGCGGGGTGGTTCCTATGACTTCTCCACTCTTGATATCGCTAATATCGAACGCATCGAGATCGGGCGCGGACCGTTGTCCGCAGTCTTTGGGTCCGATGCAATGAGTGGGGTGATCAATATCATCACGCGTCGTGCGCGGCAGAAGCGTGAAGCGCATGCAGAATTCAGTGCGGGCGGTGAGGGATATCTCAGCACTCGAGTGGGTGCCGGAGGCGCAGATCAGTGGGGCGATTACAGCGTGAATGTCTCGCTCACCGATGACGGCGAGCCCGTGGAGGGCTCTCACAATGAGGCTCGCGCGCTCAGCGGCAATCTTAACCTTGATTTGGGCGACGAGATGGATCTGCGGTTCCATGTGCGCGCCTCAACTAGTGACCTTGAATCCTTCCCCGATGACAGCGGTGGTCCACGCCTTGCAGTTATCCGCGAGCGTGACGTGCGTGACGTCGAGGAGCACGTGGCTGGCCTAAACTTCGCTCATCGCCTGAACGAGCGTTGGCGCTACCGCCTGAATCTTGGGTACTACCAGAATCGCGAGGATGCCGCCTCGCCTGGCGTAGCGCCCGGCGTGCGTGATCCTATCGGAATTCCCAGGAACAGAGCTATAAACAAATTCAGGCGCTATTCTTTCGACTGGCGTAATGACCTTACCTTGTCTCGCAATACCCGGGTCACCGTTGGGGTCGAGACCGTGCGTGAGGATGCCCATTCGCGCGGCCAACTGGACTTCACATTCTTTTCTGTACCGACCGAATTTGACCTGCAACGCGACACCTGGGCGTTGTTCGCGGAGGCCCGTATTCAAGCGTCAGAGACGTTGATAGTTCAAGGTGGCATACGGGTGGATAATCCGGAGGACTTCTCGTCGCAGGTTAGCCCGCGCATAGGCGCCGTATACGAATTGCGACCAAACGAAACAACGCTGCGTGCCAACTGGGGTAACGGCTTCAAGCTGCCCAGCTTTTTCGCGCTAGGCCACCCGGTGGTGGGTAATTCGACGCTGCGGCCCGAGGAGGCGCGTAGCGTGGACGTTTCCATTGCACAGCGTCTTCGGCAGGGAGACGTGGTGGCGACGCTGACAGCCTTCCACAATAGGTTTGCGGAACTCATCGACCTGCAGGAGGTGCCGACGCCGTTATTGGTCAACCGATCAAAGGTGCGTACCGGCGGAGTCGAGCTGGGCGTGCAACTAATCCATCACGATTCCATCACTGTAGATGCCAATGTGACCTACCTCGACACGGATATCGAAGACAGCGACGAGGAACTCCGTAACCGGCCACGCTGGCGCGCTGGCACGAATGTGAACTGGCAACTGAGAAACGATCTGAACTTAAATATCGACCTGCTCTATGTCGGAGAGAATCATGATTCGTCGATTCCCACCGCTGATCGCGAGCTGGATGATTACCTGCGGGTCGATCTTGCAGCCGATTGGCAGTGGAACAAAAACTTGCGCCTGTTTATCGTTATCGAAAATCTTTTCGACGCGGACTATGAGGAAGCCGTGGGCTTTCCGGGCGTCCAATTTCGGCCACGCCTCGGAGTGAAAGCATCCTTCTAGCTCCGGCCGGCGCGGCGTAAAACCTAAATATACATTTCCACAGCTTAGCGCTGTATGGCGTTTGCCATCGCCGTGGTGGGCAGATTGTGTTTCCGTATAAAGATAAACGTGTTCTGACCCGTCCGCAGCAACAGCAGTAAGTCTAGCGGGTTGAAGTCCCGTCCGGGGAGTTGTCCGTACGCCTCGGAAGCATGGGCAAGCGGCGGCGTCGTTTGTGTTGGATGTGGTGGAGGATCTTGTCGATGACGGCCGAGATCGATG
>CALZJG010000124.1 GCA_945787555.1 uncultured Chromatiaceae bacterium
CTTCAATGCACGCGAAGCGAGCGTGTACGAGACATACCGTGCCTCACCCTTGCCGGCGGCCTTGCCATCCGCACCGCGGTAGTCGGCGCCGTAGTCGGTCTCGCCCACGCCGACAATGGCCACGGTGTCCTTCAGCGGCGCGAGCCGCTTACGGTCAAATACTTCTGCCATAGCGTTTCCTTTTTCTGACGCCCATGGGGGCCGGGGGTGAGGGATGTTTTCTCGAACGAGAATAGTTCCACAATACCCTAAATCACGCCGCGTTCACGAAGCCCGGCAATTTCTGCCGCGTCCATGCCCAGCAATTCGCCATAGACGTACTGATTGTGTTCGGCCAAAGTCGGCGCGCGCCCATGCACGAATGCGGGTGTGCGCGACATCTTGACCGGATAGCCTTCGTAAGGGAAATCGCCCAACTCCGGATGATTGATGATCGGGAAAATCTCGCGATGATGCAGCTGCGGATCGTATTCGACGCGATCTTCGGCGCTCTGCACCACAGCGGCGACGATGCCTGCGGCCTGGCACTTTTGCATGATGTTGTAGCGCCGCCTCGCGCGCGTCCAGCGGCCGATGATGGCATCGAGCTCATCCTGATGCTTCACACGCGCTTCGTTGGTGGCGAACTTCGGATCGAGCGCAAGACCAGGCTGGCCCATCAGCGCGCACAGCGCTTCGAACTGCGCCTGCGTCTCGCACGCGATGAATACCCACCAGTATTGCCCGACGCGGTCATTGCCGGCACAGCGGTAGGTGTTGTGCGGCGCCAGCGACGGGAAAATCGCGCGGTTGCCCGGCGGAAAATCCGGTCGCCGCGTACGGCGGCCGTTCACCTGAAAATCGAGCATATAGGTACCGACCATCGACATCGCGCCTTCGGTGACCGAGTAGTCGATATACATGCCCTTGCCCGTTTTCTTTACCTTGAGCAGACCCTGGATCAGCGCGAGCGCGCCCATCCACCCGCCCATCACATCGAGGTACGAGTAACCCCAGCCCGCCGGCGGCTGGCCGGGCAGACCGGACGCCAGCGACAGGCCTGACTGCGCCGCCGCTGTTGGGCCAAAGCTGCGGTAGCCCTTCCATTCGCCCGTGTGGCCGAAGCCCGACGAACTCATGTAAATGATTGTGGGATTGAGTTCATGGATACGCTCCCAGGTGAGGCCCCAGTTGGGGAACACCGCCGCGCTGAAGTTCTCCACCACCGCATCGCACTTGGTGATGAGACGCTCGACCAGCTTCAGGCCCTCGGGACTGCGGGTGTTAAGGCTGACCGCCAGCTTGCCGTGGTGCAGGGTATTGAAATAGGGTGCAGCGTATAACTTCTTCCCGCCCTGCACCTGATTAGCATCGGGCGTATCGGTCACGATGCTGCGCTGGGCGTTGTAGCGATGGTCATCCCATCCATTGACGCGCTCGACGTGTATCACTTCCGCGCCGTAATGCGTTAAGAGACGCGGCGCCCACGGCCCCACGGTCTTCCAGGTGAAGTCGAGCACGCGGATGCCGCTCAGCACGCCCTTGCGCAGATGCGCGGCGTTGTCGGTTGCCGGGTTTTTCTGCTGATTCATTTTATCGCTCCCACCGCGGTCAGCGCCGCGATCTCCTGCGCTGTGAGGTCGAGGTCATGCGCTAGCACCTGCTGCGTGTGCTCACCCAGATTGGGCGCGCGGCCTCGCGGCTCGAGCTGCAGCTCGTCGCAGGCAAACGGCCCGCGCGGATACGGGATCGCGCGCCCGAGCTGCGGGTGCTCGACGTTACGCCAATAGTCGCGCTGCTTGTAGTGGGGAATGTCGTAGTTCTCTTCGGCGGCGCGAATCACGGCCCACGAGATGCCGGAGGCCTGCGCGCGATGAAAACATTCCTCGCCGTTGCTCGCCGCGATCAGCCGGCGGATCGCATCGCGGATGAGGGTGCCCTGGCGATACTCGGCCGTGCGCACCGATTCCTCCTGATACTTCGGATCGCGCAACTCGCCCGTCACGCCTTTCTCGTCCATCCAGTTGAGCAGCGCATCCCACGAGCGCTTGTTGAACGCCTGATTGACGGCCATGACATACATGCCGTCGGCGGTAGGTAATTCCAGCGGCGGCAGGCGGCGCGGCGCGGCATGCATGCCGGTCTGTCGGTACATGGTTTCGCCGTAGTACATCCACTGCGGCACCGCGCCCTCCGTGCCTATGGCGCAGGCGTCGTGGATCGAGACGTCAATGTATTGACCCTCGCCCGACGTCATGCGGTCGAACAACGCAACGGTGATGCCATGCAGCACAAACGCACATCCCATGTGCCATGCCTGATGGCCCTGCCCGCCAATGGGCGTGACCGTTGCATCCGAGTAACCCGTACTCGACATCTGGCCGCCGAGCGCGAGATGGGCCGCATCGTTCATCTGCAAATCGCGCCACGGCCCGTCCTGCCCGAAGTCGGTGAGCGAGGCGTAGATCAGCGCGCGGTTGCCAGCGACGGCGCCGTAGTCAAGCCCCAGCTTCGCCAGCGTCCCCGGCGCGGTGCTCTCAAGAAAAATGTCGGCGCGCGCAAGCAGCTTGCGCAGCAAATCCTGCGCCGGCTTGCGTTCGATGTCGAGCGCAACGCTTTGCTTGCCGGTGTTGTTCCACCAGTAATCGAGGCAGCTATCCGGATCAGCCTTGTCCTTCACAAAGGGGCCGCACCAGCGGCCGGGACTGCCGTTGACAGGCTCGATCTGGATCACGCGCGCGCCGCCATCCGACAGCAGCTTGCCCGCCCACTGGTTGCGGCGATCGGCAAGCTCGACCACCGTCAGACCTTCATAAACCCCGCTCATGCGCTCCTCCTCCTCAGCAAACCCGGCAGGCTCAATGTAACGCGGCGTGTGCTACGCCAGAAATGATGTGATTTTCGCCTGTGCTGCAACCAGTGGATCGCCGGATTTCCACTCGATCACGTCGTCAACATTCGGCAGCAGCTTTGCGCACTCGTCCGAGATGGGCCGCGGATGTGCGTCGTCATTGCCCGCGAGTACCAGGCACGGCGTTTTCACGCTGGCCACAAACGCACGATCGGCGCTGTACACAAAGCCGGCGCCGTAGAAATTTTGATAGAACGCATCCAGCACTGCGGCGCCGGGCGGCGGCGTGAGGTTTTTGGCCCATTCGTTAAAGCGCGCAGGGCGCTCCGGTTTCATCGGGCCGACGCGGCCGATGGGCTGCGCGATGATGGCGCTGGCAAAACGTTGCGGCTGCGCCTTGAGCAGGCTGAAAATGCATGAGCCGCCGATACATTGCCCAAACAGATGGCATGCATTGATTTTCAGGTGATCCAGCACCGCAAGGTGATCCGAGGCATAGGTGTGCCAGCCATCCTGCGCGCTGAGCGGCGCATGCGAGCGCCCGCCCGCGTTGCGCTGCTCCATCACGATCACACGGTCATTGGCGGACCACTCGGCGACGGGTTTTACCGGCGCCATCGCGCTGTCCCACACGGCAATCGTGGACAGCAGCCCCGCGGGCGCGAAGGCCAGTATCGGGAAACCGCTGCCGTGCTCTTCGTAGTAGATGGTGGCGCCGTTATTCTGGATCGTAGGCATGTTGCTTTCCTGGGTAAAAGTTCTCTCGCTCCACAGATAGGTGAAACAGAAAGACATTTTAGCGCTGACCTTTCTGGAGCGCAACCCCAGAAAACGTCCCTGGGGCATGCCAGCGTCGCCTGCCGACGGCCGCTGCTCGCTGGCGACGCCGGTGGCTCCCTCAGCATACAGCGGCGGTCTGCCGCAGCGGCGCGCAGCAAGGCGTGGCACGGCTTTGCGCGGTCTGGACATGCAGATCAGCATGGCTTATGCTGAAGCCTTAGGGGTTTCCCGGTGCGAGGGCCATGACACGACTGGTTGGGGAAAG
>CALZJG010000125.1 GCA_945787555.1 uncultured Chromatiaceae bacterium
ATCAATTGCACGGCCATACCCGAGCCGTTGCTGGAATCGGAGCTGTTCGGCCATAGCAAGGGCTCTTTCACTGGTGCCACGCGTCAGCACAAAGGTCTCTTCCAAGCCGCCGATGGCGGCACCCTGTTCCTCGATGAAATCGGCGACATGCCGCTGAGCTTGCAAGCAAAATTGCTGCGCGTGTTACAAGATCGTGAAGTGCGCCCGGTTGGGGCTACGCAATCGGTAAAGGTGGATGTGCGTGTCATCTCTGCGACACACCGCACATTAGAAGACGAAATGACCAGCGGCAATTTCCGCGAAGATTTGTACTACCGCCTCAACGTCGTAGCGCTGGATATTCCACCGCTGCGCGACAGGCGCGAAGACATTCCGTTGCTGGCAATGCACTTCCTCACTACGCTGGCAGCTAAGAACAATCGCCATGTGGAAGGGTTTTCACCTGAGGCGATGGAATTATTGGTGGGCGCACCATGGCCGGGCAATGTCCGGCAACTACTCAATGTTGTGGAACACGCCGTGACCTTGTCCACTACGCCTATTGTGCCGATCACCTTGGTACAACGGGCGCTGCGCTCCGAACCCGGCGAGATTTTATCCTTTGTCGATGCGCGCAGCCGCTTCGAGCGCGAATATCTGGTGCAATTGCTGCAAATCACGCATGGCAGCGTCACCCATGCAGCACGCCTGGCGAAACGCAACCGCACCGAGTTTTATAAATTGCTGCGACGCCATCACCTGGAACCGGGTCTGTTCAAGGCGGCGACATTATAATTGAGCTGCCCGCTTCAGTGCTCGCGGGTGGCGAGGAAGTGCATCTCAGGCCAACGCTCTTGGGTCAACTGTAAATTCACCTTACTGGGTGCAAGATAGGCCAGGTCGCCGCCACCGTCCATGGCCAAATGATCTCGCGCTTTGTTCATGAATTCTTCCAAACGCTTCTCGTCATCACACATCACCCAGCGCGCGGTCACCACCGCGACGTTATCGAACAGACATTCCACACCGTATTCGTCCTTGAGCCGTTGCGCGACTACATCGAACTGCAACACACCCACCGCACCGAGGATCAAATCATTGCTGTTCAAAGGACGAAAGAGCTGCGTCGCTCCTTCTTCGCACAACTGCTCCAAGCCTTTTTGCAGCGCCTTCATGCGCAGCGGGTCACGTAACCGCGCACGCCGAAACAGCTCTGGCGCGAAATGCGGTATACCGGTGAATTTGAGCGTCTCACCCTCGGTAAAAGTGTCGCCGATTTGGATAGTGCCGTGATTATGCAATCCGATGATGTCACCGGGCCAAGCGTCCTCGACGTGATCACGTTCGCGCGCCATGAACGTAATGGCGTTGGGAATCTTTACATCGCGCCCCAGCCGCACATGACGCAGTTTCATCGCCTTGGTGTAGCGCCCTGAACACACACGCATGAAGGCGACGCGATCGCGGTGCTGCGGGTCCATATTGGCCTGTATCTTAAACACGAACCCGGAAAACTTATCCTCGTCCGGCGCCACCTCACGTGTGAGCGTGGCACGGGGGCGTGGAACGGGGGCATAATCGGCCATCGCTTTGAGCAAATCTTCCACACCGAAATTGTTCACCGCTGAACCGAAGAATACCGGCGTGAGTTTGCCGGCGAGATACGCCTTGTGATCAAATGCATGACTCGCCCCCCGCACCAACTCGATCTCATCCCGTAACTCACTCACCATCGAGCCGAACAAACTATCGAGGCGCGGATTGTCCAGCCCTTGTATCACTTCACCGCTTTTAACTTTGCCGCCATGCGTTGCGCTAAACAAATGCACGCTGTCGGTATAAAGATTAAACACGCCCTTGAACAATTTGCCCATGCCGATGGGCCAGGTGATAGGCGCGCATCGAATGGCCAGTACTTGCTCAATCTCGTCCAACAAATCGATGGGCGCACGTCCGTCTCGGTCCAATTTATTAATGAAGGTGATGATGGGTGTGTCACGCAGCCGGCACACTTCCATCAGCTTGACCGTCCGCTCCTCCACACCCTTGGCGCTGTCGATGACCATCAGCGCGGAATCCACCGCGGTGAGGGTGCGATAGGTATCTTCGGAGAAATCTTCGTGGCCCGGCGTGTCCAGCAAGTTGATGACGCAGCCCTCATGCAAGAATTGCATTACCGACGTGGTCACCGATATCCCGCGCTGGCGCTCCAACTCCATCCAGTCGGAGGTTGCATGGCGCGCCGCCTTGCGCCCCTTTACGGCCCCGGCGAGCTGGATGGCGCCGCTGTACAGCAACAGCTTCTCAGTCAGCGTAGTCTTGCCCGCGTCGGGATGAGAAATAATCGCAAAGGTGCGCCGACGAGCGGTCTCTAATTCCAATTCAGACATAGGTGGGGATCACGAAGTAGGAGCAAAATGGCGGGCGATTATACTGAAGCTAACGGTAACAGCACAAATCAGCGCGGTCGCGACCCGTCAAAATTCCGTACCGTGGACACCTCCCTCACCCTCTTTTTGCCTGCTATTCATCACTGACCCGCCCTCTCCAAGTAACGCACCAGGAACAAAGGGGCCCGTTCATCAATAAGTTAAAACGCCTCTCAGCTGTAAGACAGCCATACTGTCAACCCGAACCATTCCCAAGTATCTAAGGTCAAACTGTCGGATTTGCTGCCGATAAGGACGCTGAGGCTGTCGTCAGAAAAATGACTGGTAGGCAGCGAAAGCCGCTCACCACACCCTATGCGCGACGCTGAATGACGCGCCCGGGCGGCAAAGTTAACGGCCACGATCATTGGCTAACTAATTGTTTACATGAATTTATCTTTTGATGAACGAAGCGCAGCAGGGATTTTCATTTAGGGATAGGCGCCATACAGGGCTTATTGGCCCGATAGTTGCAGATTCACAAACGAATTGTAACGCGGGTGACGGCGATAGGACGCCACCATCATTCGGGCAACTGGCCCTGAGTACGGGAGCGAGGTGAAGTTATGAGTATTTTCGACAACTACCAAGCACGGTACGAATCCTCCAAGGAAGACGAGTACACCCTGCACGAGTATCTCGAAATCTGCAAAGCCGACCCCACGGCTTATGCCACCGCCGCCGAGCGTCTATTGATGGCCATCGGCGACCCGGAATTGGTGGACACCAGCAAAGATGCGCGCATGAGTCGAATCTTTGTCAATAAGGTCATCAAGATCTATCCGGCATTCAGAGAATTCTACGGCATGGAGGAGACCATCGAACAAATCGTCTCTTTTTTCCGCCATGCCGCCCAAGGTTTAGAAGAGAAGAAACAAATTCTCTATCTGCTCGGACCACCGGGTGGCGGCAAGTCCTCGCTGGCTGAAAAATTGAAAGCTTTGATGGAGAATATTCCCTTTTATGCTATTCAGGGATCACCGGTCAATGAGTCGCCATTAAGCCTGTTCTCGCGCGAGGAAGACGGTCGCATACTCGAAGAAGACTACGGCATCCCGCAACGCTATTTGGGCCGTATCATGTCGCCCTGGGCGGTGAAGCGTCTGCATGAGCACAACGGCGACATCACCAAATTCAAAGTGGTGAAGTTAAATCCCTCGCAACTGCGGCAAATCGCCGTCGCCAAGACCGAACCCGGCGACGAGAACAATCAGGACATTTCCAGCCTGGTGGGCAAGGTAGACATCCGCAAGCTCGAGCAATTCTCGCAGGACGACCCGGACGCCTATAGCTATTCCGGCGGACTGTGCCTGGCCAATCAAGGCTTGTTGGAGTTCGTCGAGATGTTCAAAGCGCCCATCAAGGTGCTGCATCCGCTCCTAACCGCCACGCAAGAGGGCAATTACAAAGGCACGGAAGGCTTTCCGGCCATCCCCTTCGACGGCATTGTGCTCGCGCACTCCAATGAGTCAGAGTGGCAATCGTTCCGTAACAATAAGAACAATGAGGCTTTCCTCGATCGCATCTATATCGTCAAAGTGCCCTATTGCCTACGCACCAGTGACGAGGTGAAGATCTATGAAAAATTATTGATGAATAGTTCATTGACGGCGGCGCCCTGCGCCCCCGGCACGTTGGACATGATGGCACAATTCGCGGTATTGTCTCGCGTCAAAGAGCCGGAGAATTCCAGCATCTATTCCAAGATGCGGGTCTATGACGGTGAGAATCTAAAAGATGTCGACCCCAAGGCCAAGTCCTACCAGGAATACCGCGATTACGCCGGTCCTGACGAAGGCATGACCGGCCTATCGACGCGCTTTGCATTCAAAATCCTCTCCAAAGTGTTCAACTATGATCACTCAGAAGTGGCCGCCAACCCCGTCCACCTGCTGTATATCGTTGAGCAGCAAATCGAGCAGGAACAGTTTCAGCCCGAGATCAAAGAACGTTATTTGAACTTCCTGAAGGGTTACCTGGCGCCTCGCTACGCGGAATTCATCGCCAAAGAGATTCAAACCGCGTACCTGGAATCATATTCCGAATACGGACAAAACATTTTCGATCGTTACGTCACCTATTCGGACTACTGGATCCAGGATCAGGAGTTTCGCGACCCCGACACCGGCGAATTCCTCGATCGTGGCGCCCTCAACGAGGAACTAGAGAAGATCGAGAAGCCCGCCGGAATCAGCAATCCGAAAGACTTCCGCAATGAGATCGTCAACTTCGTACTGCGCGCCCGCGCCAACAATGCGGGCAAGAATCCTTCATGGACCAGCTACGAAAAGTTGCGGGAAGTCATCGAGAAGAAAATGTTCTCGACCACCGAAGACTTGTTGCCGGTTATTTCGTTCAATGCCAAGTCCTCTTCCGAGGACAAGACGAAGCACCAGGAGTTCGTGAATCGCATGGTGACCAAGGGCTACACGCCGAAGCAGGTCCGCCTGCTCTGCGAATGGCACTTGCGTACCCGCAAGTCGTCGTAACCCACAACACAAGGTAGTGATGCGGTGTCGCAATTCATAGACAGGCGCCCGAACGGGAAAAACAAAAGCGCGGTCAATCGCCATAAATTTATCCGGCGTTTCAAGAGCCAGATAAAAAAAGCGGTATCCGAGGCGGTGTCCGGACGTAGCATTACCGACCTGGATCGTGGCGAGAAGATCAATATCCCGTCCAAGGATATTTCCGAGCCGGTCTTTCATCACGGTGCGGGTGGGCGACGCGAAGGCGTACACCCCGGCAACACCGACTTCGTCACCGGTGACCGCCTCCCCCGCCCATCGGGGGGCGCGGGAGGCGGGGGCGGGGGCGACGCCAGTGATTCGGGCGAAGGCGAAGATGATTTCGCGTTTCAAATCTCACGCGAAGAATTTCTCGATATCTTCTTCGATGATCTAGCGCTCCCAGATCTCGTCAAGACACAACTCCGCAAGCTGATTAAATACAAGAGGGTGCGCGCCGGCTACAGCACCGATGGCGTACCCACCAACATCAACATCATCCGCACCATGAAGGGCGCCCTGGCGCGTCGCATCGCCTTGCGCGGCCCTTATCAGGGTGAGTTGCGTGAGGCCGAGGAACGCCTGGCTGCGCTCAAGCTATTGCATGATGAGCAGCATCCGGAAATTACATCACTCACACGACGCATCGCGGAGCTGAAAGCCAAAATACGCCGCATCCCGTTCATAGATACTTTCGATCTGCGCTATAACAATCGCATCACACAGCCGGAACCCTCCAGCCAAGCCGTAATGTTCTGCCTCATGGATGTCTCCGGCTCCATGGACCAGAGCAAGAAAGACATCGCCAAACGATTCTTCACCCTGCTCTATTTCTTTTTGACCGGCACTTATGAACGCATCGACCTGGTTTTCATTAGGCACCACACCATCGCCAAGGAAGTGGACGAAGAAGAGTTCTTCTACTCGCGCGAAACGGGTGGCACAGTCGTCTCCAGCGCCTTGAAGCTCATGGATGAAATCATCGCCGATCGCTACTCCCCCGAGGAGTGGAACATTTATGCGGCGCAGGCCTCCGACGGTGATAATTGGAGCGATGACTCGCCGCTGTGTCGTGACATGCTCATCAACACCATCATGCCGAAAGTGCAATATTATGCTTACGTGGAGGTCAGCGACGACACACCGCGGGGCTTGTGGCGCGAGTTTGTCAATGTGAAAAAAGCCTGCGCAAATTTCGCCATGCAACGCATAGAGAGGCCCGGTGACATTTTTCCGGTGTTCCGCAAACTCTTCAAGAAGAAAGCCGCATGAGCGATTGCAAATTACCATACTCGTCGGAGTGGACTTTCGATCTACTGCAAAGCTACGACGAAGAAATCAAGAAGGTCGCCGAGGAGTTCAACCTCGACACTTATCCTAATCAAATAGAAGTCATCAGCGCAGAACAAATGATGGACGCCTACTCATCGGTAGGCATGCCTGTCGGCTATCATCACTGGTCATTCGGAAAACAGTTCCTCAGTGTGGAGCAACGTTACAAACGCGGCCAAATGGGCCTGGCCTATGAAATCGTCATCAACTCCAACCCCTGCATTGCCTATCTCATGGAAGAAAACTCCATGATGATGCAAGCACTTGTCATCGCCCACGCCGCATACGGACACAACTCGTTTTTCAAAGGCAATTATCTATTCCGCACTTGGACGAATCCGGACTCTATCATTGATTATCTCGTATTCGCCAAAAAATACGTGATTGAATGTGAGCGCCGCCACGGCGAGGATGAAGTTGAAGCCATACTAGACTCCTGTCACGCACTAATGAACTATGGTGTGGACCGCTACAAGCGCCCGCCGCGCCTCTCCATCCAGGAGGAGCGCGCCAGGCAAAAAGAAAGAGAAAACTACCTGCAATCACAAATCAATGATTTGTGGCGCACCATACCGCGTGGCGACACCTCTTTGGAAACATCCCGGGAGCTGCACTTCCCCTCCGAACCACAGGAAAATCTACTCTATTTTATCGAGAAGAATGCCCCTTTGCTGGAGCCCTGGCAACGCGAACTGGTGCGCATCGTGCGCAAAATCGCCCAATACTTCTACCCGCAACGACAAACCCAAGTCATGAATGAGGGCTGGGCCACGTTTTGGCACTACACTCTGCTCAACACGCTTTATGAAAGAGGAATCCTTGACGACGGTTTTATGATTGAATTTCTCAAAACACACACCAATGTCGTCTATCAACCGCCCTATAACAGCCCCTATTACAGCGGCATAAATCCCTATGCGCTGGGATTCTCCATGTACCGAGACATCCGCCGAATCTGCGAAGAACCCAGCGACGAAGACCGGCATTGGTTCCCGGAGATCGCCGGCTCGGATTGGGTCACTACGCTGGACTTCGCCATGCGCAATTTCAAGGACGAGAGCTTTATTGCTCAATTCCTCTCGCCCAAGCTAATCCGCGACCTCAAATTATTCAGCGTATTGGATGATGACGCGGACAATCAACTGGAGATATCGGCGATACACAACGAAGAAGGTTATCGCCGGGTCCGCAGCGTGCTCGCCAAACATTACAACCTCAGCGTGCGCGAACCCAATATACAAATACACAATGTGAATCTACGCGGAGATCGCTCCCTCACACTACGTCATGTGCAGCATGATCGCCAGCCTCTGTCTGACGATACCGATGAAATCCTTAAACATATGAGCAGATTATGGGGTTTTACCGTCAGACTTGAAACCTCCCAACAGGACGGCAGCATTGAAGTCACCCACGAGTGCAAAGTTAGCCACTAAGTGTGACCGCCGTCACACTTTCGATCCAACGGCCAATTCTTACCGGTCGCCTCAAGCTCCTCCAGTCAACTAATCGAGACCGCGTCCGATACATACGTATGTCGTCATCCATTTCGGCACAAACCTGATGACCAGCACCATGGGCAATAGAGCAGAGCACATAGACGTTATGGAACACGTCATAGACTTACCCGCCCCTCCTCAATGCGCCATTCGCCCCGAGACCACGGTCACGCGCGGCGATAAAGTGGTGATCGAGCTGTGTGATGGCCGAAAGATAATCGGCAAGCTGGAAGAATTCGACGCCGAGGAAGGCACCATACATGTCATTCCCGACAAACAAAAGCGCAGCATAGAACTGGGCATGCATGAAATTCGACTCATGCGCATACCCAAGCCAAAACCCTGGATACCCGACGAGAGCACTGTGCTTGCTGAGGATGAGGGCGTCAAAGTCACTACCGTTCCGCTTGAATTCGAAATTGAGTTCAATGACCACAGCACCATTGATGGAACCACCTTAGGTTTCCGTAATGGACGTCACGGCATGCATCTGTTCCCGGTGCAGGATCAAGAACAATACACTCATCTCTTCATACCCAATGGTGCAATCCAGCGCCATCGAATTGGAAGGCACATCGGCGCACATTTGGTGAAAGATAAGGCCGTAAGTGAGCAGGATGTCACCATGGTCTTGCTTGAGAAGAAATCAAAACGCTCGCGCCCCTTAGGCGAGAAATTGGCTATGACAAAACTGGTCACTATGGAGCAATTAGAGCACGCATTGTGTAACCAGAAAGGAGCGTCACATGCTCAGATCGGCGAGATTCTGCTTCAGGAAGGTTTGATTACGAACAGTCAATTGAGTACCGCGCTGGCCGAGCAGAAAGGCCAACGTAACGCCACACTGAGTGAATTGCTCATCGCCAAGAAGGTAGTTGGCGCGGAACAGGTGAAGATATGCTTATTCGCAAGGCTCGGCATCCCCCTCATCGACCTCGACCAGATACCCGTTCATCGAGATGCGCTAGCCCTGGTTAGCGAGGAATTCGCCAAGCAGCACGGTGTACTGGCCCTGCATCATCACGAGGGCAAGCTTGTCGTCGCCATGGAAGACCCCACCAAGCGGAGCGTAACCGAAGCACTAGAGAACGAAACCCAATTACGCGTTAAACCCGTCATTGCCACTGCGGCAGATATCACTTCGGCCATTGATCGTCACTACGCGCACTTGCACAGCGTGACCGTGGCTCCCAAAGAGCAGTCCATGCTAGATTCCTCGTCGCCTGCTGCGCAAGAGGCGCAATCGACCGACTCCTCAGCCTCCGGCGCTCATGAATGCAATGGATATCTATCACAACTGTTGAAGGACGCGGCGCAAGCATCCGCCAGTCATATCCACCTCGAATCGAGAAAAGACCATGCGCTGAATATACGCCTACGCATTGATGGAGCGCTGTCTGCGAAGGGAGTGATTCCAACCAATGAGGCGCGCGCACTTATCGATGTGTTGCGAGCTTACGGCACCCCCAAACAACGCAACACATCTCCGACGCTGCTAGAATTGCCTGCCCATTGTTCTCAGCCCGCCCTATCTGTGCTCGTCGCACACATCCCTACCGTGGATGGCGACGACTTCATATTGAAATTGGAGCAGACAAGTAAGCTACCGAGCTTGAACGAGCTGGACCTCAGCGACCATCAATTGAAGCGCATCAGCGCGTTGTGTGAGGCACCGAAGGGCATGATATTAGTGTGCGGCCCCACGGACGCGGGCAAATCCACTACATTGACGGCACTACTCAACAAGGTTTCCACTCCTGATATCAAAGCCTGGTCACTGAAAGAGACAGGACAGGTGCAACCGCCCCACGTACGAAGCCTGGCCATGGAGCAGGTAGCTGACGAACAACTCGTTACCCTACTGGAAGTACTCAAACACACCGACCCCAATGTCATCCATTTTGGAGAGCTCGACGATCCCACGCTAGCCAAATCGGCTGCAGCATTCGCCATGATGGGCAATCTAGTATTGGCTTCACTCAGCACGCGCCACAGCGTCGAAGCGCTCGAGCGCTTGCTCAATATGCAGATACCGGCCTACGAGGTTGCTGACGCGGTCGCCGCCGTATTAACCCAACGTCTAGCGCGGCGACTTTGCCCGCATTGCAAGCAACGGTATCTGCCTACGACCGAGGAATTACGTTTGCTGGCCGCCGAATACATCGCCGACTCCACGTCCAGCGATGGCGGCGCTGCCAACGTGAGAAACTTGCGCGAAAAAATACTGGGGCAATGGCAGGAAACCTATACCAAGCCGCATGGCGAATTACCGCTGTTTCGTGCCTTAGGCTGCCAGAAATGCAATAGCACGGGTTACTCCGGCCGCATCATATTTCACGAATTGTTGGACATGACTCCCGCCGTAAGGCGGGCAATTCTCGACGGAAATACCACCATCGCGATCTCTAAGAACGCCATGGCGAGCGGGATGAAAACGATCAAGCAAGACGGCATCGAAAAAGTCTTACTAGGCCATACCGATATCTTGCAAGTACGCATTGCCTGCACGTAAATAGCGCCGCTCAAGGTTCTGTCGCAAACCAGCGTAGCATACGGTGACAGTGCCATGCCGTTTTGCGACAGAGCAGTGCGACGTACTGCCTCAGCCGACCCACACCCGCGCGTTACGGAACACTCGCAACCACGGACCTTCCTCACCCCACTCGGCGGGATGCCAGCTGTGCTGCACGGCGCGGAACACGCGTTCGGGATGCGGCATCATGATCGTGAAGCGACCGTCGCGATTGCTCAGGCCAGTGATGCCCTGCGGCGAACCGTTGGGGTTGGTCGGATAAAGCTCGCTGGGCTGGCCGCGATGGTCGACGTAACGCAGCGCCACTACGCCGCCGTGCACGACCGCTTGCGGACCGGCAGCGCCGAAGTCGGCGCGGCCCTCGCCGTGCGCGACGGCAATGGGCAGACGTGAGCCTGCCATGCCTTGGAGAAACAGCGAAGGGGTATCCATGACCTCCACCAGCGAGTATCGCGCCTCGAATTGCGCGGAAGTATTCCGCCCGAAGCGCGGCCATAATTCCGCACCCGGCACCAGCTCCTTCAAACCAGCCATCATTTGGCAGCCGTTACACACGCCCAAACCGAAGGTCTCGCCACGCTCGAAAAAGGCGGCGAATTCATCCCGGGCCCGATCGTTGTACAGGATGGACTTGGCCCAACCCTGCCCCGCGCCCAACACGTCGCCATAGGAAAAACCGCCGCAAGCGGCCAGTCCTTGAAAATCCTTGAGACTGACACGACCGGCGAGGATGTCGCTCATGTGCACATCCACCGCCGCGAAGCCGCCATGGTCGAAGGCGGCGGCCATTTCTACCTGACCGTTGACGCCCTGCTCGCGCAGCACCGCCACCTTCGGCCGCGCGCCCGTGGCGATAAAGGGCGCCGCCACGTCCTCACTCAAATCGAAGCTCAGCGACACATTCAGCCCCGGGTCGGCGTGATCCAGCAACTGATCGTACTCCTGTTGGGCGCACAGCGGATGGTCGCGCAGCGCCTGCATGCGGTAGCTGGTCTCGGCCCAGGCGCGCTGCAAATTCACACGGCTGTCGGCGAGCACTTCCTTATGACCATAGGTGAAGACGATAAGATCGTCGTCGTTGAGCGCGCCGATGACATGGCTATGCTTGCTTAGCCCCGCCTCCTGTAACACCGCCAGCACCTCCTCGGTGTCGCAGTGCCGCACTTGCAGCACCGCACCCAGCTCCTCGGAAAACAGCACCGCGGCGGCATCCTCACCCAATTCATCCAGCTGCACGCTCACCCCGACATGACCGGCGAAGGCCATTTCGCACAGCGTAACGAACAAACCGCCGTCGGAACGGTCGTGATAGGCCAGCAACAAGCCGTCCTCATTAAGGCTTTGGATAGCGTGAAAGAACTCCCTGAGCGCATTGGGATCGTCCAAGTCGGCCGGATGGTGGCCGATCTGGCCATACACCTGTGCCAGTGCCGAGGCACCGAGTCGATTACGCCCTTTGCCCAGGTCAATGAGAATGAGATCCGTGTCGCCGCTGTCGGTGCGCAACTGCGGCGTAAGAGACAAGCGCACGTCTTCCACCGGCGCAAAGGCGCTGACGATCAACGACAGCGGCGCGGCCATGTCGCGGCGCTGGCCGTCCTGCTCCCACACGGTCTTCATGGACAGCGAATCCTTACCCACTGGAATAGCCAAGTCCAGCGCCGGGCACAGTTCCATGCCCACCGCCTTAACGGCGTCGAACAAGCCGGCGTCTTCACCGGGATGACCGGCGGCGGCCATCCAATTAGCAGAGAGTTTCACGTCACCGATGTAGTCAATGCGCGCCGCCGCGATGTTGGTAATGGCCTCACCCACCGCCATGCGCGCCGAGGCAGCGTGCTGCAGCAAGGCCACCGGGGTACGCTCGCCCATGGCCATGGCCTCGCCGCCGTATTGGCTGTAACAGCTCACCGTCACCGCACAGTCGGCCACCGGGACCTGCCAGGGACCAACCATCTGGTCACGTACCACCGTACCCGTCACGCTGCGATCACCGATGGTGATGAGAAAGGACTTGGACGCCACGCAGGGCAGGTGCAGGACGCGCTCCGCCGCCTCGTGCAAATCCAGCCCCTGGGTATCCAGCTCGGGCTTGGCGTGGGTCAGATGATGGACGTCACGGAACATCTTGGGCGGTTTGCCAAGTAGCACGGACAGGGGCATGTCCACCGGCGTATTACCGAAATGGCCGTCGCCGACGATGAGGCGCTGCTCCTCGGTGACCTCGCCCACCACCGCATAGGGGCAGCGCTCGCGTTCGCACAGCGCTTGGAAGCGCTCCAGGTTTTCCGGCGCCACTGCCAGCACATAGCGCTCTTGAGCCTCGTTGCTCCAGATTTGCATAGGTGACATGCCGGGGTCGTCGTTGGGCACGGCGCGCAATTCGATGCGCGCGCCGCGGCCACTGTCATGGACCAATTCCGGCAAGGCATTGGAGAGACCGCCGGCGCCCACGTCGTGGATGGAGGCGATGGGGTTCTCTTCACCCAGCTGCCAGCAACCGTCGATGACTTCCTGCACACGCCGCTCCATTTCCGGATTGCCGCGCTGCACCGAGGCATAGTCCAACTCTTCGTGGCTGGCGCCGCTCGCGACTGAGGAAGCCGCGCCACCGCCCAAGCCGATTAACATCGCCGGGCCGCCCACCACGATGAGCTGGGCGCCGGGTGGCAGCGGCTGCTTGTCGACATGCTGCGGTCGAATGGCGCCCAGTCCGCCGGCGATCATGATGGGTTTATGGTAACCACGCAGCTCGGTACCCTTAGCGCTCGGCACGTCCTGTTCGAAGCTGCGAAAATAGCCACAGAGATTGGGCCGCCCGAATTCATTGTTGAAGGCCGCCGCGCCGATCGGGCCTTCCAACATGATCTCCAGCGCCGAACGGATGCGCTCTGGTTTACCATGCTCCCGTTCCCAGGGCTGTTCGGCGCCGGGGATACGCAGATTGGACACCGAAAAGCCGCACAATCCCGCCTTGGGCTTGCCGCCGCGTCCGGTCGCCCCCTCGTCGCGGATCTCGCCGCCCGAGCCGGTGGCGGCGCCGGAGTAGGGCGAAATGGCGGTGGGATGATTGTGGGTCTCCACTTTCATGACAATGTGGGCATCCTCGCGCACGCGGCCGTACTCGGCGGTCTCGGGGTCGGGGAAGAAACGCTCGGCACGCGGACCGGCGATCACCGCGGCGTTGTCGCGGTAGGCTGAGAGGATGCCGTCGGGCCAACGCAGCGAGGTATTGCAAATCATGTCGAACAGACTCTTATCCTGATCGACGCCGTCGATGCGCCAACCGGCACGGAAGATCTTGTGGCGGCAATGCTCAGAATTGGCCTGGGCGAACATCATCAACTCGACGTCGGTGGGATTGCGTCGCAGCTGCGCGTAGTTCTCCACCAAGTAGTCGACTTCATCGTCGCTGAGCGCCAAACCCAAACGCCGGTCCGCCGCTTCTAGGGCCGGTCGGCCGCCGCCCAGCACGTCCACCACCGCCATCGGGGCAGGTTCGGCGTCCGTGAACAGGGCCTCGGCCTCCTCGACACTGTTCAACACCGTTTCGGTCATGCGGTCGTGGATCAACGCGGCCAGCGTGGCATGATGGGCATCCACCACGTCGTGCCCGGCGCTGAAATAATAGGCGACACCCCGCTCCACGCGTTGTACGTGACTCAAGCCACAGTTATGGACGATGTCGGTGGCCTTGCTCGCCCAGGGTGAAATCGTGCCCAGCCGCGGCACCACCAACAGCATCTCACCCGTCGCTGCCGGCGCGGCGCTCTCATCCAACAAGCGCACCAACAAAGCATGCTCAGCGGCGCTCAAACGCTGCTCCGCTTCCGCAAAGTAAACATATTCGGCGTGGATGGCGGTAACGGCGGGGACACGGGCCTGCACCGAGGCCAGCAGCTTATCGAGACGAAATGAGGACAGGGCGGCGCTACCGCGCAGATGAATCATGGACGACTCCCCAGGTTGGCGCGAAAAGGCGTTATTGTAGCATCGCCCTAGGCTAGGACGGACAGCGGACTCAGCCCAGATCGACGCCCAAACGCCGGGCCACTTCCTCGTAGGCTTCAATGACATTGCCCAAGTCCTGACGGAAGCGGTCCTTATCGAGCTTCTCGCGCGTCCGGGCATCCCAGATGCGGCAACCGTCAGGACTGATCTCGTCACCCAACACCACGTCACCACGGTAGCGGCCGAACTCCAGCTTGTAGTCCACCAACAGCAGCCCGGCGTCAAGAAAGAGTTGTTTGAGTACGTCGTTGACCTTGAAAGTGAGTTCCTTCATGCGCCCCAATTCGGCGACCGTGGCCCAAGCGAACGTGGCGGCATGGGACTCGTTGATCATGGGGTCGTGGAGGGCGTCGCTCTTGAGGAACAACTCATAAGTTGGCGGGGTGAGTTCAGTCCCTTCCTTGATACCCAAGCGACGGCACAGGCTGCCGGCGGCGAGGTTACGCACCACGCACTCCAGCGGAATCATCTCCATACGCTTGACCAGCGACTCGTTGGCAGCGTGTAAACCCTCGAAATGCGTGGGCACGCCGGCCTTTTCCAATTGCCCCATAACGTAAGCGTTGAACTGGTTGTTCACCGCGCCCTTGCGCGCCAGGCTGGCTTTTTTCTCGCCGTCGAATGCACTGGTATCATCGCGAAAACGCATCAACAAAATATCGGCGTTATCGGTGGCGTAAACCGACTTGGCCTTTCCAGCGTAAAGTTGCTCACCAATCTGCATGTTCAGCACCCCAATAACTTCAGCTCAATGTCTGCCACGCGAGTCCGGCGTCCTGTTCGGCCACCGCGATCCAGTCGGGCTCGCAACCGAGCGTCCCAACCAGTGCCGCGCGCGCCAACTCGGGGCGATTGTTCTTTTCACTCAAGTGCGCCGCCACCACATGCTGCAGACGGGAAGTATCCAACCTGCCCAGCAGCGCCGCTGCCTGCTCATTGTTCAAATGACCATGATCACCGCCGACGCGGTGCTTGAGTGAGGGGGGATAGCGCCCCTCCGCCAGCATGCGGCGATCATGATTGCACTCCAATATCAGCCCGTCGCAGCCACTGAGGCAAGCCTCGATATGCGGCGTACTGCGCCCCACATCGGTCAACATCCCTAGGCGCCGGGCGCCGTCGCTGAAGACGAATTGCGCCGGCTCACGTGCGTCATGCGGCACAGGATAAGGCCGCACTTCAAGGTCTCCCACGGCGAATGGGGTATGGGCGTCGAACCAGCGACTATCGCCGAGCGACGCCAATCCCGCCTGACGGGCCGTGCCCGCCGTGGACCACACGGTGAGCCCGTAGGCTCGCGCCAACGGCACGACGCCGCCGACATGGTCACCGTGCTCGTGGGTCACCAATATCCCGGCCAAGTCCTCGGGTTTTTTGCCCAGGCGCGCCAATCGGCGCCGGGTTTCCAGCGCCGAAAAGCCGCAATCGACCAACACACAGGTGGCGCCGCTTTCCACGAGGGCCGCGTTGCCACGACTGCCACTGCCGAGCATGGCGTAACGCAAACTCATTCCAAGTGCTGGTGTAATTTCTTGAGTAGACGCTCGCTGGTCGCGGCGCTGACCGGACCTTCTTGCGCATGCATGGCCGTCACCAGTGACCGGCCGCCCACTTCCTTGACGAGAATGCGATAGCGCTGATGGGGCGCGACGTCGGAGCCGAACAGACCGCCGAAGAAGCCCTTGTCCTGCTTGAAAGCCTCACCGACACGAATGTGAAACACGCCCGCCGAGCGATTACGATCCTCGATGACGAATTGGGCGCGCTGCAGGGCCAGACCGGTACGGCGCCAGGCGCGCGGGAAATCCTCGTTGAGCTGCAGACTCTTCTGGCCGTCCACGCCGGTCTGCAAATTGGCCTGCACTTGCGCCGGCAATTCTACCAGCGGTTCGGCGGCCTCTTGCGCGGCGGGGTTGCGCGTCAAGTGATCGCGCAAGCGCTCCAAATGTTCCGCCTCCAAAAAATCGTCCGTGGCGCGTGGTAGCCATACGGGCTTGCCGTCAACGCTGACCCGCTCAAGACCTTGATGGCTGAGATACACTTCGCTGCGCATGGCGTCGCGCCCAGTCTCCACGCGCAGGCGGAATTTATCGCGCACTAGACCGACTAGCGCCGGGTCGGCAGCCTCTATCCACTCGGTTTCCAGCACACCGCTGCGCTCATCCTCGCGTGCGATGACCACACCGGCGCTCGCCCAGTAACTGCGCGCCCGTGCCCACACTTGTGCGCGCGGCGCCGCGACCTCCAACCAACGTGTCGCACCGTCGCGCAGCACCTCCACTGGAGTGGGGATGGGGGTGGCAGCGGCGGCAGGGATGGCCGCCACAGCTGCTGCTGTCTCTGCACTGGGCACAAGCGTGACGGGGGCTGCGCTTACCGGCTGCTTGGACTGACGGGGTGAAACCGGCGGCACGCTCGTGGCCGGATCGGTCTTGGGCGTGATTAAATCCGGCGGCACTTCCAAAGCCGGTAAGGAGGCGGCACCTTGGTAGGTGGGTTCTTTTTTGGCGGCACTACACGCGGCCAAGGCCACGCATAAACACAGCACGCCCAGTCGATAACCGTGTTCGGACATGAACTCTCTCATCACTGATTACAGCACGCCGGCTTGCTTCATGGCCTGACGCACCGTGTCGTGGTAACGCTCGGATAAGCGCGTCATCGGCAAACGGAGGCCGGGCGGTATCAAGCCCATTTCGTGCAAGGCCCATTTCACCGGGATGGGATTGGCTTCGACGAACAACACTTCGTGCAAGCCCTGCAGGCGCGCATTGATGGCCGCCGCCGTGGCGCGGTCGCCCTTCAGAGCGGCAATGCACATTTCGTGCATGGCGCGCGGCGCGACATTGGCGGTTACTGAAATCGTGCCCTTGCCGCCTTGCAGAATAAATTCCAGGGTAGTGGCGTCATCACCGCTGTACAAATCCAAACGATCCCCGCAGCACTCACGTAGGTCGCGCAGCCGTGTCAAATCGCCGGTGGCTTCCTTAATGCCGATGATATTGGGGATAGTGGATAAACGCTCCACGGTTTCCGTTTTCATATCGACGGCCGTGCGGCCCGGCACGTTGTAGAGTATCTGTGGTATCGCCACCGCCTCGGCGATCGCCCTGTGATGTTGATACAGGCCTTCTTGAGTAGGCTTGTTGTAGTAAGGCGTGACCAAGAGACAGGCGTCGGCGCCGCTTTGCATGGCGCTGCCGGTGAGATCAATCGCTTCACGTGTGGAATTGGAACCCGTCCCGGCGATGATGGGGATGCGGCCGCGCGCGTAGTCGACCGATTTGCGGATAACCTCGCAATGCTCCTCCATGTCCAGGGTGGCTGACTCGCCGGTGGTGCCGACCACCACCAGTGCATCGCTACTCTGTTCGATGTGATATTCGATGAGGCGCTCCAGCGCCTCGTAATCCAGGCTCTCGTCTGCCCGCATAGGCGTGACCAGAGCCACCATGCTGCCATGAAACATTGACCGCCTCTCCCGATTCTGAACCGGCATGGTACTGGTGGCCACCCATTGTGACAAGGCCGGTACCTAGCCCGTGAATTGTGACGTATGATAGCAGGAAGGCCGCCGGGCCGGCGGCCAAAGAAGGACAAACAGGAGGTTATATGGCCACGGTCACGCTCGGCAAAGCCGTTCCCGATTTCGCGCTCCCCGCCACCGGCGAGCAAACCATCCGGCTCTCCGATCTCAAGGGCAGCCACGTCGTGGTGTACTTCTACCCCAAGGACAGTACCCCCGGCTGTACCGTCGAAGGGCAGAATTTCCGCGACCTGCACGCCAAATTCAAACGCGCCAAAACGGTGATCTTAGGGGTGTCTCGCGACAGCCTCAAATCTCACGAAAACTTCAAGTCCAAGCAGGAATTCCCCTTCGATCTGCTGTCCGACGCTGACGAAGAGCTATGCAAATTATTCGACGTCATCAAACCCAAAAACATGTACGGCAAACAAGTTATGGGCATAGAACGCAGCACTTTCCTCATCGATGCGGCGGGCCTATTGCGCCGTGAATGGCGCAAGGTGAAGGTGGACGGCCATGCCGAGGAAGTACTGGAGGCGGTGAAAGGACTTTAGTCTTCGCCCATTGCCGCCGATTTACTTAGTGGGCACTGCGCCCGCAGCACAGGTAGTACGCGCATGAGCAGAAAAACGCCCCGTACCCAAAAGCTCCTCTACGTCCTCGATACCAATGTCTTGATGCATGATCCCGCCTGCTTGTTCCGTTTCCAAGAACATGATCTATTCGTCCCCATGATCGTGCTGGAGGAACTCGACAACAATAAACGCGGCCACTCTGAAGTGGCCCGCAACGCACGCCAAGCCAGCCGGTTCATGGAAGAGTTGGTACAAGGCGCCTCGCGCGAACAGATCGAGCACGGCTTGGCCTTACCGGCCGTCGGCAATGGCCACGGCAAGAAAGCCTGCGGCCGCCTGTTCTTTCAAACCCGTACCATCAGCTACGAACTGCCGCGCGATCTGCCCGGCAACGTTCCGGACAACACCATTCTCGCCACCGTGCTGGCACTGCAAAGCAATGACCCTGACCGCACCGTGGCACTGGTTTCCAAGGACATCAATTTGCGCGTCAAGGCCGCCACCCTGGGCATCCAGGCCGAAGACTATCAAGACGACCAAGTGCTGGACGATCTCGCCTTGCTGGTCACCGGTCAAAGCGTGCTCGACGATGGCTTCTGGGAACGCAACGGCGGCGAACTCACTTCATGGCAAGAAGACGGTCGCACCTATTACAAAATCACCGGTCCCGATGTAGAGAAATGGTTCCCCAACCAACTGGCGCACGATGCCAAGCAGGATGGCCTGGAAGCCATCGTCCGTCACATTGACAACAACACGGCCACGATGGAATTGCTCATCAACTATCGTAGTGCGCACCATAGTGTGTGGGGTATCAATGCGCGCAATCGGGAACAGAATTTCGCGCTCAATATGCTCATGGATCCGTCGATAGATTTCATCACCTTGCTTGGTAACGCCGGGACGGGCAAGACTTTGCTCACCCTCGCCGCCGGTCTGGCGCAAGTGATGGACGAGAAGCGTTACCAGGAAATCATCATGACACGTGCCACAGTGCCGATGGGCGAGGACATCGGTTTTCTGCCCGGCACTGAGGAAGAAAAAATGGTGCCGTGGATGGGGGCCTTGATGGACAACCTCGAGGTGCTCTCCAGCGCCGAGGGCGGCAGCTGGGGCCGTGCCGCAACCAACGATTTACTGCGCAGCCGTATCAAAATTCACTCGATGAATTTCATGCGCGGCCGCACCTTCCTGAACAAATTCGTCATCATCGACGAAGCGCAAAACCTTACTTCGAAACAAATGAAAGCGCTCATCACCCGCGCCGGCCCCGGCACCAAAATGGTGGTGCTCGGCAACGTCAGTCAAATCGACACGCCGTATCTGACCGAAACGACCTCCGGTCTCACCTACGTCGTCGATCGCTTCAAAGACTGGCAACATAGCGGCCACATCACCTTGCGCAGCGGCGAACGCTCGCGCTTGGCCGACTATGCGGCTCTGGCCTTGTAGCCAGCCTGGCGCCACGCAGTCTAGCGGCAAGTCCCCACCGCCTTGCCGCTAGACTGCCGTACGCGGCCAGGCGTTGAAGACGGCTTTGACCAGGGTCGCCAAGGGAATGGCGAAGAACACCCCCCAGAAACCCCAGAACCCCCCGAAGATGAGAATGGCAGTGATAATAGCCACGGGATGTAAATTCACCGCTTCGGAAAACAACCATGGCACCAACACATTGCCATCCAGTGCCTGGATGATCAGATAGGCGGCCACGATCCACGCGAAGTCACTGGTCCAACCCCATTGGAAAAAGGCGATGATGACCACCGGGAAAGTGGCCACTGCCGCGCCGATGTAAGGGATGATCACCGACAGGCCGACCAACACCGCCAACAAAGCGGCGTAGTTCAAACCCATGAAGGCGAACACGATATAAGAGACGCCGCCGACAATCACAATTTCGGCGAATTTTCCGCGCACATAATTGCCAATTTGCACGTCCATCTCATGCCATACTTGATTCGCGAGGGCGCGCTCGCGCGGCAGCAGATTGCCCATCCATAGCACGATCGGGTTCTTGTCCTTGAGAAAAAAGAACACCAGCACCGGCACCAGAATCAGGTACACCAAGAAGGTCACGATGCCGGTGATAGTGGTCAATGACAGAGACAGCACGTTCTGCCCCCATTGCGTTGCGCCGGAACGGATCGCAGCCATGATCTCGCGGACTTGGTCCTCGGTGATGAAGCGCGGATACAATTCGGGCAAGCGTAATAACATTTGCTGTCCCTTCCCGATCATGTTCGGCAGCTCTTGCACCAACTGCGAGAACTGGCCCGAGACCACGGGCGCCAAACCGAACAGCAACACCAACAACGAGGCAACGAACACTGCGAATACCACCAGCACCGCCGGCAAGCGCGGCATGCCACGCCGTTCCACCGGCCCGATCAGGCCTTCGAGCAAATAAGCCAATACGATACTTGCCAGCAGCGGCGCCAACATGTCGCCGAGGTAGATGACGATGGCGAAACCCACCACCAACAGGACCGCCAAAACCACGCCCTGCGGGTCGGAGAAATAGCGCTTGAACCACTTGCTGAGGATTTCCTTCATGACCTTGAGTCACTCATCGCTATTTCCATCGTCGTTTCGCCATTCATGCAAAGTTGATCCCATCACCCAGCGCTATCCCTAAATCGCGCTCGGCGCGACCTTGATTGACCGCAATCTCCACCAACCCGTTGGCGTTTTCGTACCAAAATCCCGTGCCAACCGCCACTGAAGAGAAAGTGGCAGCGCGCGCCAGCCGCCACTTGCCCAGGACCAAAGTCTGCGCCGTCGGCACGGCCTCGGCACGTACGCCGGTGAGCGCGTTCCCGTAGTGGTCAATGTAAACGACTTCATACAACTCTGCGGGCCAATCCGATCGCACCCGTTCCGACGGGGCACAGCGCTGTCCCGGGACACTTTCGCCACGTGCCAAGCGCGCAGCCACGGGCGCGAACACATCGCGCCCGTGGAAGGTGTTGGACAAACGCGCCGGGCGCCACACTATGTCCCACCACTCCACCTCACGGCCACGCCTGGCGACGACGTTGAAGAGCCCGTTGTCCGGCCCCACAAACCAACGCCCATCGACCTTTACCGCCGCCGCGCGCCGCTCGGGATCTCCCACCCCTGGATCGACCACGCACAGAAATACCGTTCCCGGCTCAAACTCCAGCGCATAAGCGGCCAAGAGATAGGCGGCCGCACGCGGCTGGAAAGCCGGCGCATCGACGAACAGATCGACCACCGGCACAGTGGGCGCGGCGCGATACAACACCGCTTTCATCTGCCCGACATAGGGGCCGCAAAGGCCGAAGTCCGTAAACAAGACCAGCAAGGTGGGTCTCCCATGCTCCCTCTCGCGGATTCTAACGCATGCCATCCGTCATGCGCGCATGCGCGCAATAAAAAAGCCGGGCTGAGCCCGGCTTAGTGTTGCTATGCGCGTTTAACGCTCTATTCGCTTGCGGCGGATTCTGCAGCAGCCGGCCGATCAACCAACTCGACATAGGCCATGGGCGCACTGTCACCACGACGGAAGCCACACTTGAGAATACGCAGGTATCCACCCGGGCGCGCTTTGTAGCGAGGGCCGATCTCATTGAACAGCTTGGTCACCACGTCGCGATCACGAATACGATCAAAGGCCAAACGGCGCGCTGCAACGCTGTCGGTCTTGGCCAAGGTGATCAAGGGCTCTACGACGCGGCGCAGCTCCTTGGCCTTGGGCAAAGTGGTCTTAATTGCCTCGTGGCGGACCAGCGATGCGGTCATATTACGCAGCATAGCCTTGCGATGGCTGCTGTTACGGCTCAGTTGCCGCCCGGTGTTGCGATGCCGCATTGTTAGCTATCCTTCAACTAAATTCTTGATTCAATGAGCTACCAGCCGTGTCAGATCAGGCGGAAGCCGTTTCCTTACCTTCCTTGTCCAATCCCGCCGGCGGCCAATTGTCCAGGCGCATACCTAGGGACAGGCCGTGAGAGGCCAATACGTCCTTGATCTCGGTGAGTGACTTCTTCCCGAGGTTAGGGGTCTTGAGCAACTCCACCTCGGTGCGTTGAATCAAGTCACCGATGAAATAGATGTTTTCAGCCTTGAGGCAGTTGGCGGCGCGTACCGTCAACTCCAGATCGTCAACCGGGCGCAGCAGGATAGGGTCGACATCGCTTTCCGGCGTGGCGGCTTGCGATTCCTCGGCGCCTTCGAGATTGACGAAGACCGACAACTGGTCACGCAAAATCTTCGCGGCACGACGCACCGCGTCTTCAGCATCGATCGCACCGTTGGTTTCCAGCTCCAAGACTAACTTATCCAAGTCAGTGCGTTGCTCAACACGGGCACTTTCAACCACATAGGCGACGCGACGCACCGGACTATACGAAGCATCGAGCTGCAACTTGCCGATGGGGCGATCCTGATCGCCCGGGACCAAGCGACCTACGGCCGGCATATAACCACGCCCTCGGGTGACCTTCATGGTCATGCTCAAATCGCCACTCTTGGTCAAATTGGCGATGATATGGTCGGGATTGATAATATCGACGTTGTGCGGCAGTTCGATGTCACTACCCGTGACTTGGCCGGGACCTTTCTTCTTCAGCGTCAGTGTCGCCTCGTCACCTTCATGCATGTTCACCGCCAAGCCCTTGAGGTTGAGCAGGATTTCTATGACGTCTTCCTGTACACCCTCGACGCTGGTGTACTCGTGCAATACGCCATCGATTTCCACTTCCGAAACCGCGGCGCCGGGCATGGAAGACAGCAACACGCGACGCAAGGCATTACCTAGCGTATGACCGAAACCGCGCTCCAACGGCTCGATGGTGATTTTGGCGCGGGTCGCGTTGATGACCTGCACGTCCACGGAACGTGGTTTCAAAAATTCAGTGACTGAGCCCTGCATGAAATGCCCTCTCTTCTACGCGCGCTGTGCATGCGCGATCGATAATCCACGGCGGTGTGATCAACCTTACTTGGAATACAACTCGACAACCAAGTGCTCGTTGAACTCGGGCGGCAAATCGCCGCGCTCCGGCACCGCCTTGAAGACACCCTGCATCTTCTCGACATCCACTTCGATCCAGTCGGCGAAGCCCCGTTGCTGGGCAAGCTGCAGCGCAGCTTGGATGCGCAGTTGCTTCTTCGAACCTTCGCTCACGGCGACCACATCGCTGGGTCTAACCTGGTAGCTGGGAATGTTGACCTTTTGTCCGTTGACAGTGATGGCTTTGTGCCGAACCAGCTGACGCGCTTCGGAGCGAGACGCGCCGAAACCCATACGATGCACGACGTTGTCCAAACGGCACTCGAGAACCTGCAACAAGCGTTCACCGGTCGAACCTTTGCGACGCGCGGCTTCCTTGTAGTACAAGCGAAATTGATGCTCCAACACGCCGTAGATGCGGCGCAATTTCTGCTTTTCGCGCAACTGCAGTGCGTAGTCGGACAAGCGCGTGCGACGTTGGCCATGCTGACCAGGCGGGAAACTACGCTTTTCCACCGCGCACTTGGAGGTGTAACACTTCTCGCCCTTGAGGAAAAGTTTTTCGCCCTCGCGGCGGCATTGACGACATTTTGGACCGATATACTTGGCCACATTAACCTCCGAACCTATACACGACGCTTCTTCGGCGGACGACAACCGTTATGCGGAATTGGCGTCACATCGGTGATGCTATTGACTTTGAAGCCCGCGGAATACAAACCACGCACAGCGGAATCGCGGCCCGGACCGGGGCCACGCACGAATACTTCGACATTCTTCATGCCGAAGTCTGCCGCAACCTGGCCGGCCTTGTCAGCCGCCACCTGAGCAGCGAAAGGTGTGCTCTTGCGGGAACCCTTGAATCCGCAGGCGCCAGCGGACGACCACGACAGGGTGTTGCCCTGGCGGTCAGTGATGGTGATGATGGTGTTATTGAACGATGCTTGGATGTGAGCCACCCCGTCGACAACGTTCCTTTTAACACGCTTGCGTGTACGTGCAGTCGCTTTCGCCATGTCCGATTCCTAAATGTGTTTACTTGCGAACCATACGACGCGGACCTTTGCGCGTGCGGGCGTTGGTGCGAGTCCGTTGACCTCGCACGGGCAAGCCACGCCGATGGCGTATTCCGCGATAGCTACCGAGGTCCATAAGACGCTTGATG
>CALZJG010000126.1 GCA_945787555.1 uncultured Chromatiaceae bacterium
AGGGCGAGTTCGCGCCGCTCGCTGTGGCCATCGTCGGCGACTTGCTGCACTCGCGCGTCGCCCGCTCGCAGATCCACGCCTTGACCACCCTGGGGGTGAGCGAAGTGCGCGTCATCGCCCCCAAGACGCTGGTCCCCAGCGATGCGGGCAGCCTCGGCGTACATGTGTATCATGATCTCGAACAAGGATTGCGCGACGTCGACGTGGTCATCGCGCTGCGCCTGCAGAACGAACGCATGCAAGGCGCTCTGCTGCCCAGCGAGCATGAATACTTTCAACTGTACGGACTCACCGAGGAGAAACTCGCGCTCGCCAAGCCCGACGTCGTCGTCATGCACCCCGGCCCCATCAACCGGGGCGTGGAAATGGCCTCCAGCGTGGCCGACGGCCCGCGCTCGGTGATCCTGCAACAGGTCACTCACGGCATCGCGGTGCGCATGGCGGCCATGGCCCTGTGCATGGGCAGCCGTCACAGCGAAGTCAAAGCCAGTGCCAGCCCAGGAGGAGCTCGCTGATGCGTATCGTGATCCGCAACGGCCGCGTCATCGATCCCGCCACCCGCGCCGACGGCGTGCGTGATGTGTATCTCGCCGACGGCCGCATAGTGGCGCTGGGCGATGCGCCCGCCGACTACACGGCGGAGCGCGAAATCGACGCCCGCGACTGGATCGTCTGCCCCGGCCTGGTGGACTTGCAGGCGCGCCTGCGCGAACCGGGCGCCGAACATAAGGCGACTATCGCCACGGAAACCCACGCTGCCGCCGCCGGCGGCGTCACCACGCTGGTGTGCCCGCCCGACACCGAGCCGGTGGTGGACACACCGGCCGTGGCCGCTCTCATCCGCCAGCGCGCCCAGAACGCGGGCCAGGCGCATGTGCTGGTACTGGGCGCGCTCACACAAGGCTTGGCAGGCACGCATCTCAGCGAAATGGGCGCACTCAAGGACGCCGGTTGCATCGGCGTTAGCAACGCCCGCCACCCACTCGCGAGCACCTTGGTGCTGCGCCGCGCCATGGAATACGCCGCCACCCACAACCTGACGGTGTTCATCCATCCTGAGGATCATGGCTTACGCAACAACGGCTGCGCCCACGAGGGCGAAGTCAGCACCCGTCTCGGCCTGCCCGGCATCCCCGAAGCGGCGGAAACCGTGGCGGTGGCGCGCGACTTGGCGCTGGCGGAACAGACCGGCGTGCGCATTCATTTCAGTCAACTGTCGACCGCACGCGCCGTGCGCATGGTGGCGCGCGCCCAATACGACGGTCTGCCGGTGAGCGCCGATGTGGCGGCCCATCAGCTGCATTTGACCGAAATGGACATCGGCTTCTTCGACAGCCAATGCCATGTACTGCCGCCGCTGCGCACCCTCCGCGACCGCGAGGCGCTACGCGCCGGCGTGACCAACGGCTCGCTGCTGGCCATCTGTTCCGACCATCAGCCGCACGAGGCCGACGCGAAGCTGGCGCCCTTCCCCGCGACCGCCTCCGGCATCTCGGGGCTGGACACGCTGCTGCCACTCACGCTGCGCTTGGTGAACGAGGGCGTGATGCCACTGGCCGAAGCCATAGCCCGACTCACCTGGCAGCCGGCACAGTTGTTAGGCATTGATGCCGGCGCCTTAACTCCCGGTGCGCCGGCGGACTTATGTCTGTTCGATCCCCATCAGGAGTGGGAATTGAATGCCGAAATCATGGCCAGTCGCGGCCGCAACTCCCCCTTCCTGGGCTGGCAATTCAAAGGTCGAACGATGATGACACTGCTGAGCGGTGCGGTGGTCTTCGCGCGGGACAGTACGTGAAGTGATTCAGGAGGATTCCTTGAGGCGCACATCCAACAACGGCGCGCCGGCAAGCTCAAAGGTCGCCGAGGCCAGCACCACGCGGCCCTGCGAGTGCTCTATGGCATCGAGCAAGGCAGTGAAGATTTCGTCTTTGGTACGGCGCCTTTTCTTGTAGTCCACCACGTAACGCACGGTGAACTCCATCCAATTGTCATTGGCAACCAAGGTGATCATCGGCTCGACGCTGGCGTCTTCGATCAAATAACGTTGTACCAACTCCTTCCAGGCGGTCGCGGCGAAAGCCACATAATCACCGACCACTTCATTAGTTACCTGCTGCAATATTTCTCGCGCCAGTCGATGATCGCTGCCATATTTGATCGGCACGGTGATCTCGTCCCAAAAAAAGAAACTCGCCGGAATAATTGAATACCGGCTCCTTGAAGACAAAGCTATTAGCGACCCGTACCACCCGCCCATTGTAAAGATCGCCTTTGATCCAGTCGCCGCATTCCATGAGCGTAGTACGCAACAAGCCAACGTCTATCACATCGCCCTTGATACCGCCGAGTTGCACACGATCACCCGTTTTATAAAAATTACCGAAAGAAATAGCGAACCATCCCGCGAAACTGGCGATGACTTCTTGGAGTGCGAACGCGATGCCGGCGCCGGCCACGCCCAACGCGACCGTGAAGCCACCCAGGCGGTCGCTGAATACGGTGGCGATCAACACGAAACCGACCAGGTAACCGAAAAAAGCCACGAATTTTCTGGTGCGATAGCGCGTGTCGGTGTCCTTGACGTAGCGTGACAGCGACCGCTGTACGAAACGTACAAGAATGATGATCAGCGTCACCCCAAGCAAGACGGTGACGGCCTTGCCCACGGTCGGGTCGAATAACCAGCGGGTGAGAGATTCCTCCACGAATTCCCTCTCGTTATCGACTCAGGATTAAGCGCCTAGGACTCGCGACGTTATCCCCGCCGGCGCGATCAACTCATGGATTTGAGGCGCGTGATCGATTGTGCGTTATGTCCTCGGGCGTCAGGCCCGCGCGTTCGATGCCGGCACCGAGATTGCGCGGCTCGACTCCCTGACCCAACTTGATCATCAATCGCACTTCATTGGCCGAGTCGGCATAGTGCAGCGCCTCTTCGTAACTGATCGCGCCCTGTTGATACAACTCATAGACCGATTGATCGAAACTACACATACCCAAGTCGGTGGACTTCTTCATCAAATCCTTCACCAAGTGGGTATCGCCGCGCAACAACATGTCCGCCACCAAGGGCGTGTTGAGCAACACTTCCAAGGCAACGCGACGACCCAAGCCATCCACGGTCGGAATCAATCGCTGCGCGATGATTGCATTGAGGTTCAGCGACAAATCCAGCAGCAGTTGATCGCGCCGTTCACGCGGAAAGAGATGCGCCACCCGATCCAAGGCTTGTGAGGCATTGGTGGCGTGCAAGGTGGCCAAACACAAATGCCCAGTTTCGGCGAACGCCAAGGCATGCTCCATGGCGACACGGGTACGAATCTCACCCACCAAGATCACGTCCGGGGCCTGGCGCAAGGCATTCTTCAGTGCCGATTCAAAGGAATCGGTGTCGATACCGACTTCGCGCTGCGTGACAATGCAGCCCTGTGGCCGATGCACGAATTCAATGGGATCTTCTATGCACAGAATATGGCCCAAACTGTTGACGTTACGGTGACCCACCATCGCCGCCAAGGTGGTCGATTTGCCGGTGGAGGTCGCCCCCACCATCAACACCAATCCCCGCTTGGCCATGGCCAAATCGACCAAGGTCGTCGGCAGATGTAATTCGCCAAAAGTGGGGATATGCATTTGTATGCGTCGCAGCACCATACCTAGATTGTTCTGATGCTGAAACACATTGATGCGGAAACGGCCCAAATCAGGTTTTTGCAGGGCAAAATTACACTCGTGGGTGGCCTCGAATTCGGCCCGCTGCGTTGCATTCATGGCGGAATAGACGATCGTGCGCGCCTGCTCGGGGGTGAGCGCCTGATTGGCCAGTCGCTCCACGGCGCCATGGACTTTCATGCTGGGCGCGACGCCAGCGGTAACGAACAGATCCGAGGCGCCGCGCGCCACCATCTGTTCCAAATACGCATCAAGTTGCATAATGTCCTCCCCAACGTGCCGGACGTCTGCAGCGACACCACTTAGTTCTTATTATCGTACCGAAACAGTATAACCATAGGCCCGGCCTCACCCAAACGAATATTGTAAGGATCCCCGACAGGCCGCGACCAAACGCTAATACGACTCTTCGATGACGATGGACTCAGCATGCTGTCTTCATGCACAGTAACATTTTCCGACCGCGAACTAGGGCAATCCCGCTCTCATGGTAAGCGGGATCAGGGACTCGACCCATGACGACAACGGAATTCGACTTGTGCGTGATCGGCGGCGGCGCCGGTGGCTTGGTGGTGGCGGCCGGCGGGGCCTCACTGGGCGCCAAGGTGGCGCTAGTGGAAAAACACCGCCTCGGCGGCGATTGCCTATGGCACGGCTGCGTGCCGAGCAAAGCGTTGATCCAGTCGGCCAAGGTCGCACATCTGCAACGCCACGCCGACCTTTACGGCTTACCTGCGCAGCCCCCGGATGTCTCCCTAGGCGCGGTGATGCGGCGGGTGGCGGCAGTGATCAAGACCATCGAAGTGCATGACAGCCCCGAGCGTTTCCGCGGCATGGGCATAGACGTGGTGTTCGGCGCCGGAGGTTTCACCGATCCGCACACCTTCGAAGTGGACGGGCGCCGCCTCACGGCGAAGAATTTCGTCATCGCCACCGGCTCGCGACCCCTGGTGCCTCCGATTGCAGGCTTGGAGCAGGTGCCTTATCTCACCAACGAAACGGTGTTTAATCTCGACGAACCGGTACCGCATTTAATCGTGCTCGGCGGTGGACCCATCGGTGTCGAACTGGCGCAAGCCTTCGCGCGCCTGGGCAGTCAAGTGAGCATCGTGCAACGCGGCCCACAATTGTTGCACATGGAAGATCGCGACGTGGCCGCCGTGGTCGAGGAACGCCTACGCGCCGAAGGATTGCATCTGCATGTGGACAGCGAGGTGGTGCGCGTCGCGGGTGTAGCCGGTGCCGTGCAGGTCACTCTCAAAGAACTCGACGGCGCGGAAACCACCTTGCATGGCACGCATTTATTGATCGCCACCGGCCGTCGCGCCAACGGTGAGCAACTGGGTTTGGAAGCGGCCGGCGTGCAGCTCAACGAGCGCGGCTATGTCATCACCGATCCACGCCTGCGCACCACGGCGCCCAACATTTACGCCTGCGGCGACATCACCGGCCGCTATCTGTTCACGCACATGGCCGAACACCACGCCGGCGTGGTGCTGCGCAACACCTTGTTCCGCTTGCCGGCGCAGGTCGAACGACGCGTCATTCCCTGGTGCACCGACAGCGATCCGGAAGTGGCGCGCGTGGGCTTGTCCGAAAGCGAGGCGCGCAAACAAAATGTTACCCATGATGTTTATCGCTTCCCTTTTCACGATATCGACCGCGCGCAGACCGATGGCACCACCGCAGGATTCGCCAAAATTCTCACCGACCACAAGGGCCGCTTGCTGGGCGCGACCCTGGTGGGGGCGCACGCCGGCGAGCTGATTCACGAATACGTACTCGCCCTGGCGAAAAAAATGAAGGCCAAAGATCTCTCGGGCGTAATCCATGTCTATCCCACGCTGGCGCAAATCAATCGTCGTGTCGCCGATCAGCGCATGAAGGCCGGACTCACCCCCGCACTGAAAAAATGGCTGCAACGTCTGTTCCGTTTGCGCGGACAGTGAGTATCATAGCCCCTGGCCACACGACGACAGGATCACCATGCCCACACCGACCGATCCCAGCCTGTGGCTGGATAAATATGGTGATTATCTTTATCGCTATGCCTTGCTGCGCTTGCGTGACGGCATGCTGGCCGAGGATCTGGTGCAGGAAACCTTCCTGGCCGCCGTGCAAGCGAAATTTTCCGGTCAGTCGTCGGAAAAGACCTGGCTCACCGGCATTCTCAAGCACAAGATCGTCGATCACTTACGCAAGGCGCATCGCGAAATGCCGTTGGGGGACGACCTCGCCGCCGCGGCCGACAAGCAAAACGATCATTTCAATCAACGCGGCCATTGGAACATCGATATTCGTGCCTGGGCTGACCCCGATCGCGCCTTGGAGAACGGCGAATTCTGGTCTGTATTCGCGCTGTGCTTGGAAGGATTACCGCAACGCCACGCCCAGGCGCTGATGTTACGCGAATTCGACGGTCTGAGCAGCGAAGACATTTGTCAGGAATTGGGCGTGGGCACGACCAATAACTTGTGGGTCATCCTCTCCAGAGCGCGCATGCGTATGCGCGAGTGCCTGGATGAGAATTGGTTTGAACGCCCAGCGGGAGCGCGTCCGTGATGTTAAGTTGCAAGCAAGTGAGCGAATTGGTTTCCCACTCCCTGGACCAGCCCTTGCCGCTGGGACGGCGCATCGCCGTGCGCATACATCTCTTTATGTGCAAGGTGTGCAGCACTTACCAACGCCAATTGCGCTTCCTGCAGCGCGCGACCCGCGATCTTCCCGAGCATGTCGATGACAGCCATGCCGCCCATACACTGCCCGAAGAGGCCAAACAGCGCATCCGCGCGGCCTTGAAGGCGAAAAAATAACTTGCCACGGACGTAAGGTCCGCGCCGCGCCGGCGACTAAATAGCGAACTTGATCGCAGCCTAAGCATCGCCAGTATGAAACTGATATCAATACTCATCTCGTTCTTCACCGCACTCGCCTTGTGCTTGACCGCGCCTTGGGCATCTGCGGCCGACCTAAACGGTTTCGATGTCAGTGACGCCCTGATACCAGTCAGCGAAATCTTCCACGGCGGGCCACCGCGCGATGGCATACCCGCCATCGACCGACCCCGCTTCATTACCATCCAACACGCTGAAAACTTGCTCCCCGATGATCGCGTGTTGGGTTTAGCCCGTAATGGGATCGCCAAGGCCTATCCTATCGCCATCATGAATTGGCATGAGATCGTCAACGATCATTACGGCGAACAAGCCGTGGTGGTGAGCTATTGTCCGCTATGCGGTAGCGGCGTGGCCTTCGCTGCACAAGCCGGCGCGCAAAAGCACACGTTCGGCGTATCGGGCTTGCTCTACAACAGCGACGTCCTACTCTACGATCGCGAGACCGAGTCCTTGTGGTCGCAGATCATGGCGCGCGCTGTGAGCGGCCCGCGCAAGAACACGCCCCTCACCGTGCTGGCGCTCGATCACACCAGCTGGGCCGATTGGCGGGCCCGGCATCCCGACACCTTGGTGCTGGCCCGCGACACCGGCCATCGCCGCGACTATGACCGTGACCCGTATCAAGGCTATGCCGATAGCGAGCGAATTTTTTTCCCCGTCTCGCACAGCGACCGGCGCTATCATCCCAAGGAGCGCGTCATCGGCGTAACCATAGAGGGTCGCTATAAAGCCTATCCTTTTGTGGAATTGGCCAAGCAAGGCGGTGATGTGCGCGATCGATTCGGCGCCGTCGCGTTGCGTATCGTTTACGATACCCAACATCAACGCGCCACGGTCTACAATGAGCAAGATGAGGTCATACCGGCCATCACGGCGTTCTGGTTTGCCTGGACCGCATTTCATCCCGACAGCGAGGTATACCGCGCACCATGAGCCGCCCCGAGGACAACAATGTGGCTGACCGCCCCGCCCCACCCCGCTGGATCAAACCGCTCATCGCGAGCGTCTTCATCGGCGGCCTAGTTGCCTTTTTCGCCTTAGGCGGCGATGAATGGCTGAGCCTGGAGGCATTGAAATCCCATCGCGACGCCTTGTTGAGCTACACCGAACAACATTATTGGAGTGTGCTGGTCGCCGCACTCGTCGGCTACACCATCGCGGTAGCCTTGAGCATCCCCGGCGCAGTGATACTCTCACTGGCGCTAGGCTTGATGTTCGGCCGCTGGATGGGCACGGCGCTCATTCTTATCGCCGCCACCTTGGGCGCCACCTTGGTGTTTCTCGCCGCGCGTTATCTCTTCGCCGCCGCGGCCCGTCGGCGCCTGGGCGCGCGTGCCCAAAAAATCATCGCCGGCTTTCACGACGATGCCTTTCACTATCTCTTGTTCTTGCGCCTGGTGCCGTTGTTTCCGTTCTGGCTGGTTAATCTGGTGCCGGCCTTCACTCCCATCTCGACGCGCGTGTATGTCGCGGCGACGGCCATCGGCATCCTGCCCGGCAGTTTCGTATTCGCCAATCTCGGCCAATCTCTGGGCCGCATCGACAGCGCCGGTGAACTGGTTTCAAGCGAGACGCTGGCGGCTTTCGCGCTGTTGGGCGTCTTCGCTCTCATGCCGGTGGCGATAAGAAAGTGGCGCGCCAAAGCGTCTGCATCCAACACACCGGCCGACCAAGCCGGTCACGACTAAAGCCATCCCAGCACGAGAGGAAGCCATGCTCGCCACCTTGCCCCTGCTAGAACAAAGCGACTTTCCGGCGCTGTTCCGCGCCCGGCTGGACACCCTGCAAGTCAATCTCGGTTATGTGTGCAATCAGCAGTGCGTGCACTGCCACGTCAACGCCGGCCCCAAACGCAAGGAAGTCATGCAAGGGGAGACCATCCAACAGGTCATCGACTTGCTCACCTCCGCCGGCGTCACCACGCTGGACCTGACCGGCGGCGCACCGGAGCTCAATCCGCTGTTTCGCCATTTGGTGCGCGAGGCCCGCGCGCGCGGCGTGCGTGTTATCGACCGCTGCAATCTGACCATACTCGAAGAACCCGGCCAGGAAGCGTTAGCCGAATTTCTCGCTGCACAACAGGTCGAGATAACCGCTTCGTTGCCCTGCTACCTGGAAGACAACGTCGACAAACAACGCGGCAAGGGTGTGTTTGGCGCCAGCATCCGCGGCCTGAAAACACTCAATGCGCTGGGTTACGGCCAGGCAGGTTCGGACTTGGTGTTGAATCTGGTCTACAACCCCCAAGGTCCCGCGCTGCCACCGCCCCAGGACAGCCTGGAGGCCGCCTACAAACAACACCTCGGTGTGGAATTCGGCGTCACCTTCAACCAGCTCTACACCCTGGCCAACATGCCCATCCAACGCTTCGGCAGCATGCTGATCTCCAAGGGGCAGTTCGAACCCTACATGCAATTATTGAAAAGCGCGCATCAAGACCACAACCTGGACTCGGTGATGTGCCGCACGCTCATCAGCATCGACTGGCAAGGTTATGTGTATGATTGCGATTTCAATCAAATGCTGGACTTACCGCTGCGTCTCGAGGCGCGGCCGCGCACTCACATCAAGGATTTACTGGACATCAACCTTGAAGGACGCCCCATCGTGGTAAAAGACCATTGCTATGGCTGCACTGCCGGGCAAGGCAGCAGTTGCGGCGGGGCACTGCCCTGAGTTCTATTAACGAAGGCCGAATACAGCATGAACAACTCTCTGAACCATGCCATCACAGACCCATCCCCACCTTAGCCCTCCCCCTGAGAGGAGGAGGGCTAAGTTGAAAATGAATGCCACGTGCCTGACCTGGCCCAGCAAGGCCACCAGCTTCAACACAGGAGGTAGATGAATGAACGTACAATCCGCGGTACACGAGCGCTATTCTCAGGGCGCCAAAGACGTGCAACCCAGCCTGTGTTGCCCGGTGAGTTACGATCAAACTCTGATGGCGCTGCTGCCCGAGGAAATTGTCACCAAGGACTACGGTTGCGGCGATCCCTCGCGTTATGTGCGCGAGGGCGATGTGGTACTCGATCTAGGCAGCGGCGGCGGTAAGGTCTGTTACATGGCGGCACAATTGGTCGGTCAACACGGCCGCGTCATCGGCGTAGACATGAACGATGACATGTTGAGTCTGGCACGTAAATATCAAGCCGAGATGGCGGACAAGCTCGGCAGTCAACGCGTCGAGTTTCGCAAGGCGTACATCCAAGATTTGGCGCTGGATGTGACCGCGATGGAACAGTGGCTGGTCGAGCATCCGGCGCGCAACGCCCACGATCTCGCCGCCTTGGAAGCCTGGAAAACCGCGCAACGTCGCTCCGCCCCGCTGATCGCCGATCACTCCGTCGATTTGGTGATTTCCAATTGCGTGCTCAACTTGGTGAGTGACGCCGAGAAACAACAACTCGTGCGCGAAATCTTCCGCGTGCTTAAACCAGGTGGGCGCGTCGCCATCTCCGACATCATCAGCGACGAGCCCGTCCCACCCGCCATGAAGGATGACCCGCACTTGTGGAGTGGCTGTCTGTCCGGCGCGTTTCAGGAGCAAGAATTCCTGCAAGTTTTCGCTGAAACCGGTTTCTTATGTGCGAACTACGACAAATGGGACGCACAACCATGGCAAGTCATCGAAGGCATCGAGTTCCGATCCGCCACGCTCACGGCGGTCAAGGGTGCGGACAGGTCCTGCCTGGACTACGGCCACGCCGTGATTTATCGCGGCCCCTTCGCCTCGATCACCGATGACGAAGGCCATGTGTTTCCACGTGGTGAGCGTATGGCGGTGTGTGAACGCACTTACACCTTTCTCACCAGCGGCCCGCTGCAGGATCATTTCATCGGCATCGCCCCCGCCGTAATCAACGAACCCGTGCCGTGGTGCGCGCCCGCCGGCACGCGCCGGCCCGCCGCTCAGAGCAAAGGCGCGAAGCATGAGGCGGCGTGTAGCAATGACAGCGGCTGCTGCTGAACAACGCCCTCTGCCTTAGGGAGAAGGCAGGGGTGAGGCGAGCCATTGATGAAGCACAGTCTTGTTATAGACCGCCTCATCCATGCCACCTGAGCAGAGAAAAGGAACCATCAAACATCTTCAGTGGACTGGTAATAAGCTGACAAGCCAAACATCCCCGTCCACCACCTGGAGAGGGGGTGCATACAGACACTCTTGCACCTCGATGCAGTGGCTATCTCAAATCGACTCCCACACATCAAAACGGCCCGCTCGAGTATACCGAGCGGGCCGTTTTGATGTACTACGTCACCAATGCCAAACTTGATCGTACTTGGCAAACACTTTTGGCAATTCCGCGCGAGTAATGGATTGGATGCCGCCGACCAAATCCGTCGGCACGATACCGCGCTCGGCGCAATCTTCCTGGATCGCATAAACCTCGATACCTTTGTCAACCAGCTTGCTGATGTCGCGATCGAGACGCGGCGGCTGGGTTTGCGGCAAGCCGCCGAAACTCAAGCCGGCAGCGCTTTGGCCTTCCACACCGTAGTTAACCGCGTTGCCGCGCAGCACTACGCCCAACTCAGCGCCCGCGCCCTTCATGGCGTGGGTGATCCACACGGCGGGATCATCCTGTTCCTCTATCGTGCAACGATAAGCGGATGTAATGATTTGTAGAGCTTTCATCGTTGAATTCCTCCTAGCGGGTGCCGACGACGAGCGTATTGGTGGACGCGCTCGCCGAATTCCACAAATCAGCTGGGCTACCGCGCCGACAGCCTTCAATGCTGTCCTGGGCGCCGCGTTCGTCGACGCAGAGCCCGCAGTTGACCCAATCCAGCTTGCCCCCGTTCGCTTGCGCGGTCTTCATCAGCGCGGCGATCCAGTCTTTGCTGAGCGGATGATCTTCCTGGTCGACGTCATGACCGTGCACGGCATTAGCATGCTTGGCCTGTTTGGCGAAAGGCAGATACACCGCGCCCTCATAGGCGAACACATTGATGTTGTAACCACGGCGGGCGGCTATATCGATAAGACGCATTACCGTGGTGATGCGCGCCTGCTCGAAGGGCCCATCCATAATCGAAAAAGTCAAAGTGGGTTTGCTACTCATGGCATGCTCCTCCGCGCTCAAAGCCAAATGGCCTTACGGCCTTCCGCCAATTGATCCACCACCACATCCAAGGCGGTGGCTTGTACGCCTACTGGCAGTGCGTTGGTCGCGATGCCGCGTTCGCGCAGCGAAAATTCGTCGCACAGCACTTGCACGCCGGTATGGATGAGTTGTTGTAAGCCCGGCGCTTGCGCGCCCCGACGTGTGGGTAGCACGCCGTTCTGCACTAGAAACATCGTCACCTCGTTGCCCGCGCCGGCGAGACCGGCGGCGAGCTCATAATCTTGGTCCACTTGCCGCGACTCGTAGGGGTCGCGCGTCTGTATGAACAAATACTTGGCCATAATGGTAATCCTCCTAATGAAGCACTGAACGAAACCCGTGCCTAACGCCGCTGCATGCCGGTCTATGTGTCTCGAGGTAGAGCGAGTAAGTATAGGACAGGTCCGCGTGCGGCTCTATGTCAACCTGGCAGTCTGGGAATAAGCCGACCTGTGCATCGGCGGGTAACCCACTTCTTATCTCTTGATCTTCCCTCATCCTTGCAGGGGGAAACAGTTCATCGTCCGCGCTATATAATCGCCTGCTTAATAACTTATGCAGGCTAGCCTGGTTCGATCGGGTAAGCCGCCTCGCGCCAGGCTTGATAGCCGCCATCGAGCGCGACGGCACGACCATAACCCAAGTCGTGCAACGTCGCCGCCGCCAGGGTAGAAATCTTGCCGTATTCGCAATACAGCACGATGCGTTGGGTAGGATCGGGCAACATCTCGTTGACGCGCAGCTCGAGCTGGCCGCGCGGTATATGCAGGGCACCGGGAATATGTCCGGCTAGATAGGCGTCGCGTTCGCGCACGTCGAGCAGGGCCAGCTCGGGCGGCGTGCGCTCGATGCGTTGACGTACTTCGCTCATGGACATGAACGACACCTTAGAAGCCGCCTCGGCGATCAGCTGCGACACCGTCTTGCCGCCGCTGCGATTGGTGCGCAAGGCTTCCGTCAAATGCGTGGGCATGGCCAAGTCGAGCGCGCGCATCTGCGCCACAAATTCCTCGCGCCGGGTTTTCTGCAAACGCAGATTGTGCGCAATCTCCTCGCCCAGCGTACTGTGATCGCGATCCTTGTAATCATGTGCCGGATACACCAGCAAGGCTGGATCGAGGTGCAACAGTTTATTGAACAGACTGTCGTAGAGCTTTTCGGGATCACCGCTGGGCAGATCGGTGCGCCCGGTACCGCCGATCAGCAAGGTATCGCCAGTCAACAGGCGATCGGCCAACACCAGACACATGGCATCATCGGTATGCCCCGGCGTGTACAGCACGCCGACGCGCAGCTTGCCCACGATCAACGACTCGCCGTCATCGACACGGATATCGACATAGGGCGCGCTACTCAAACGATGCATGATGATGGCCGCACCGGTCTGCCGGGCCAGTTCGCGACTGGCGGAAAAATGATCGGCATGGGTATGAGTGTCGAGCACGTAACGAATGCGCAGCCCATCGCGCGCCGCCAGCGCATGATAGCGATCGAGCTGATTGATCTCCGGATCCACCACCAACGCCGCGCGCGTATCCTCGCAGCCGATGACATAGGACAAACAAGCGCCACTGCGGATTTGTTCGAAGATCATGTTCGAGTTCCTCAACCTGAAGATTGCGCCA
>CALZJG010000127.1 GCA_945787555.1 uncultured Chromatiaceae bacterium
TCAAGATCACGCTGGCGGACAACGACCTGCGCAAGGTCAACCGCATGTGTGAGCTGGCGGGCGTGGCCGTGCATTACCCGCTGCTCGACGATGATATGTTGGAATTTTCCGGCCGTGTACCACCTAATCTGAAGATCAAGGGCTTTCAACTGCGGCACTTCTTCAAAGACAGCCTCAAGGGTTATCTGCCAGACGATATCCTCAAGAAGCCCAAGCACGGCTTCGGCCTGCCTTTCGGCCTGTGGCTGCAAACCCACCCACCGCTGCGCGACCTGGCTATGGACAGCTTACATAGTCTGCGCGGAAGGAATTTATTGAACCCCGACTATATAAGCACCCTGCTCAAGCACCATCGCGGCGAGCATGCGTCTTATTATGGTGTGATGATTTGGGTGCTAATGATGCTGGAACAGTGGTTTACTGCGCACCGCCGTTGAACGTTAATTGCGTTTTGCCAGCGGTTGCAATGCTCTCACACCTCGCACGTTTTTCGGCGCAGGTCGCTGAAACCCTCCAATTGTTCCCTCTCTAGCTTCGGCGCCGCCCTCCTGCCTCGCGAGATAGCTTATTAACATGACCTTAACCAGGATCATAATCGCGACAAAATGATAAACCAAATCGAAGTAAGCCAAACCCAAGGCCGCGCCGGCCACCGCATATCCCACCATACTCACCTGCAGCATGGCGGCAAGATCCATCATCCACTTACAATCTTCATTATTTCTTGAGCGCCTGATGATCCAAGTACCGGATCGCCACACCAACGTACCCAACAACAAAAAAATTGCCAGGCCCACGAAGCCGTGCTCGCCCAGCACTTCGAAATAGATACTATGGGCATCAGTTTGGCCAGCGAACGCCTGAAAGCCATCACCGGTAAGAGGGCGATCGAGTGCCGTTTCCCAAGCGAAGTTCCAAGCTCTGAAACGGCCCTGCACAGACTCATCTGCTTCATAGTTCTTGATGGAATCCATACGGGCATGCCACGACTCGGGCATAAGACTGAGCGCCACCGGCACCGCCATTGCCAACACCAGCATGAATACCAACTTCTTGCGGCTCTTCAGTATCAACATCAATCCCATCGCGCCGAGACCCACCAACGCACCGCGGGACTGGGTGCCCAGCACCGCCACAATTGTGAGCAACATTAATAACATGAGACCATGCCTGACCCATACCTTGTGGGTCTGTAATTGCAGATAACGAATCAACGGAATCGTCACCAACATGGCCAGGCCCAATTCGTTATTGCCGCCGATGAAAGTTCCTGGCGGCCCCAAAACGTGGTAACCACCGCCGCTTAGAATAGTGAATAAACCACCCTTGGCACCAAAAAAACCGAGCGATAGCACTATGGTCCAAACCAACATATCGATACGGAATTTGTTCACCATGAGCATAAGGGTAATGAAGGTCATCAACTGTATCTTCACCACCTTGGTAAGTTGTTCCTGGGCAAGCTCGGGGTGCACCGCAAAGACAGTCGTAATCGCCATCCAAACAATGAACAACAACAAGATGGCGGTTTCCCGGGTCCATGGTATGCGCTTGCTTTCGTTGGAGAACAATATGGCGACCATAGTCGCTACGGCGATAATCATCGCGAAGGGAAAATCTGCGGCAAAACCCCAGGACAGACGATGGGGATTCATGTAGCCGACCCACGACCACATGATGACGCCAATATAGGGCCGATAGAGAATCAGCGGCAAACTGCCAAATATTACCAGTGTCACAAATAAATCGCGCATATCGATTTACGCTCGCGCCGGCTCTGCCGGTATAGTTACGTGACTGACAACATAACGGTATTTTCCAGAGGCCTCGCTGGAAATGTTGTTCACACGCTCCAGCTGCACGTCGACCTCCTTACCTAAGCGATCCTTCATGCCCGCTACGATCTTACCCTCGTATTCAATTCTAAAATCCACCGTGGTCACCAATTGCACCCGAGTTCGGTCGAGTGATTCTTGTATTATCTTGAAATTCTCCACGCCGGGCACATCGCGTATTGCGTAGATCAAGGCCAGGCCGTGCATCACGGTTCCGTCCGCCGCCACCACGAAGTCCGTGGTGCGCCCTTGTATCTCCTTCAGTATCGGCAATCCGCGCCCACAAGCACAGGTCTCGTCGCCGAGCACCGCAACATCCCCGGTGCGGTAGCGGATAAAAGGAAATTCTTGGGTCGCCATGTGAGTGACCACTACTTCGCCCGCCTTCCCCGCAGGCAACACGCAGCTATCACTATCGACGATTTCGACGATGAGATCCTCGGCGGTGATATGCATGGCGCCGGCGGGACATTGATGGGCAACGAAGCCGGCATCGCGCCCACCATAACCGTTCGCTACCGGACAACCGAAAGTTTCCTCGATGTCGCGGCGCTGCTCATCATACAAGCGCTCGGAAGTGACGAATACCACCTTCACACCTAACTTATCCAGAGGCCAACCTCTCTTCTTTGCGTGCCGCGCAATCAGACTGATGGACGAGGGATAACCGAACACCATGCGTGGGCGCACAGTGCGTAAGCTGTCGACGAATTCATCCAACTTGCGTTCCGACATTTCGAAAGCCGGTAACAAATGCGTGCGCAGCAACATATCTCGGACTACGCGCAATTTATCCTGTGCGCCCAGTTCGATAGGCGACCCCCAGACCACCATTTCAGGATCGCCAATATCCACGCCCCACCAGCGCGTGGCGCGCCACTTGGCGGCAACATCGTGACTAACACGTTGCTTGCCGATATAAAAGATCAAAGGTTCCCCGCTGGAACCGCCGGTATTGAAGCGCGCCAAGCCTTGCGCTTGATCCGACTTTAAACGCTCGAGGTTGGCACGTATTAACGGCTTGGTGAGAAACGGCAGTCTCTGCAGATCATCCAGCGCGGCGATGTCGCCACCGGCAATCCCAGCCTGCTCCAACACGTCACGATAATACGGAACATGACGATAGGCATAGGCGAGCAAGGCCCGCAACCGTTGAAATTGCAATTCGCGCAAACGCTCGCGCGACCACCACTGGGTGGCTTCCAACTCGCGGCGGACACGTACACTGTCGTGCCCCTTCAATCGTTCGTGCAAAGGAAAGATCAGACCGGAAACCAGGCGGGTGCACCAATCACTCATGATCGACCCGCATGCTCTGCCACTACATGCTCTATGCGTGCATTGAGCACATCGCATACTTCGACCACCTCCGGGCCTAGCTTGGGTGGCGAACGACGGCGGATGGAGCTGGCGAACACACTGGCCGCGACGCGCGGCGTGTAGCGCAAACCGAGAAATTGGAAGATATGCTGAAATTGCGTTTGGGGGTCACTGGCCAAGTGCTCGTAGCTCACCGCCAATACCCGCGGATCAGAATCGAACCCCTGGTCGAAAAACAACTGATTTCGGAAATACCATTGCAGCGCGGCGGCGTTGGCGTCATCGACATCCTCCGGCGCTAAACGACTGACCAAGGCATAGGTCTGATCCGACATGCCGCGCCCCAACCACCAACCCTCATCGCGCTGTTCGACGATACGCCGTACTTGCTTGGCTTGATTGCGAAAGGACACCATCATCGAGTTCACCACGTCCTCGTAATGACGCATCACCCACAGCGTCTTAGCGGGCGCGAATTCTTCCATCAACGACTCAAGCTCCTGTAACTCACAGAGCGCCTTGATGATGAATACGGGCGCTGCTGAGCGCTCCGCGAGCTCGTGTATCACCGATCGTTTACGCATTTGATAGTTATCGAAGGCGCGTCGATCTCGTTCATGATAAACGTCGGTGTCGTAACTCCTCTCGAGGACATCCATCATCATATTGGTGCCGGAGCGTTGCATGCCGGCCACGAATACATGACAGCGCGGAGCTTCCGTGTTGAGCCAGCGCCGGCTGCGCTGCAACGCACCCTTGCTGGCGAGCAGACAGCGCCGGTTGAGCTTCTCACGCAGGCGTTGCATTGGCTTCGCATCAGGCATGGCTGGCCGTCTCATGAGAACGCTGATGTATCAGCGTGAACTCGCGCACCAATACCGCCACACGTTGGCTCCAATCGTTGTCACGGGCGTACGCGATGATCGTCTCGCGATTCCATGACTGCTGCAATGCTCTCGACAAAGCCGCTTGCAGCGCCGCCGCATGACCGAAAGGTACGATGATTCCCAAGTCATCACGACACACGACTTCGCGATTACCCCCCACATCGGTCGCCACCACCGGCAAGCCGCAGGCCATCGCCTCTAGTATCACATTGGCCCAGCCTTCGTTACGCGTGGCAAGCACGAACACATCCGCCGCCGACAAGACGTAATTCAGCTCATTGGCGGGTTTGGTGCCAAGAAAATGCACGACATCCTGCAAATCTAGTTCCGCGACCTTGGCTTTGAGGCGCGGCCCCCAATCCCCCTCGGCACTGGCGCCGCCGACGATCAGATAATGCAGCTTGGAAACCTCACGCCGCAACGCCGGCAACACCTCGATGACGCGATGAAAACCCTTGCGTTCCACCAAGCCGCCAACGGTGATGAGCACCTGCGCATCATGGGGCAGACCTAACGCCGCGCGCGCCTCAGCCTTATCGACAGGCGCGAACTTGGCGCTATCAACACCGTTGCCTACTACGAGTATCTTGTCAGCAGCGGCGCCAAGTTTCGTTACGTAGCGTTTCAAGGACTCGGCCACCGAAAATACGCGCGCCGCATCCCGTATAGCCGCCAACATGCGGCGGCGTTTGCGGGGCTCGCAACTGTGCGGGACTTCAGTGCCGCGCAAGGTGATAGTGTAGGGTAGTCCCAACCAGCGGCCGAGCAGGCTCGCGGCATACCCGTCGGGATAAGCGAAATGCGCGTCGATTACATGGACACCTTGCTTGCGTTGCAGCCTTTTGAATAAACCGCGGCTGCCCAAAGCCATAAAGTAGCCATCAAGGGATTTGAACCATCCCGGCACCGAGAAAAAACGCGGGTGATAGACCTCGACACCCTGCTGCACCTCATGCAAGGGAGCCCCAGGGCGAAAATGCGGCCGCCAGCGCCGTAACCAACTCTGTAAAGGAAACCACGGCTGGGGCGCCACTACTACGATGGGCAATGACTTCCCAACGCGAAACATACGCTCGCGGATAAACAGACCGGCATGGGGCTGTCCGGGATGCGGAAACAAGGTGGAGTAAACTACGATTCTCGGCCCCGCCTCAAGCATGACCCACCTCCAAAACACGCTCATAGACGCTTTGATATCGCGCCACGCTCACTCGCCAACTGCGCTCCCGCTCGACAAAGGTACGGCCGTTGCGGCGCACCGCCGGCCACTGCTCTCGCTGTTGCAACAACTCCAACACTGTCTGCGCCAATGCATCGACGTCGCCGGCTCGGAATAGCCAGCCGGTCTCTCCGTGGCGTATTAATTCTTTATGCCCGCCCACGTCAGAGGCCACCACCAAGCGGCCTTGTGCCATGGCTTCCAGCGGCTTCAGTGGTGTGACCAAATCAGTGAGCCGCATTGCCAAACGCGGATAGACCAATAGATCCACCAAGTCGTAATAGCGCTGCACCTCGGCATGCGGCACGCGACCAGTGAAAATCACCTTATCATCTATACGCAGCGTCTGCGCTTGTATCTTGAGCGCTTGTTCTTCATAACCCCCACCCACCAACAACACGCGGATGTCAGGTGCTTGTATCAAAAGAGACGGCAATGCTTCGAGCAATAAACGCAAGCCTTCGTAAGCATAGAAGGAACCGATAAATCCCAATACGATTTTATCTTGCAAGCCCAGCCGCTCCGCCAGGCTGGGATCGGCCATTCCACCGACTTGAAAATGCTCGATATCCACAGCATTAGGAATGACGGTAATTTTTTCTTGAGGAATGCCTCGCTCAATGATATCGCTGCGCAAGCCTTCGCAAATGCAAGTGACTGCGGTTGCATTCTTCAACACATACGTTTCCAAGGCGTGCGTAGCGCGGTAGCGCATATCACCTTCGTTGCAAGTCCCATGATCCACCGCCGCATCCTCCCAAAAAGCACGCACTTCGTACACCACCGGTAGACTGAAACGCCGTGCCGCACGCAAGGCTGCCATGCCGTTCAAGGCCGGTGAATGCGCATGCACGATATCCGGTTGGACCTGGGGTATAATTTCGATCAGACGGCGGGTAAGTCCGCCCACCACTGCCCATTGATTGAGTACCGGCAAACGGGCTAGCATGCCCGTGGGCATGGGGGTGCGATAGAAATGCAATCCCTCCACCTCCTCTTCCAGGGATCCGGGTTTGTCCTTGCCTGCGAGTTCCTCAGTGTGTTTGGCACTGGTCACATGATCAATCTCCCAACCCAGCGCATGCTGCTCACGCAATATCGCACGCGTACGGAATGTGTAGCCGCTGTGCAGGGGAATTGAGTGATCTAGCACATGCAGAATCTTCATTGGCCGTGTTTCTCGGTCTATCTCACCCATAGCCCAGCCGCAAACGACGGCGCCTCCACCAAACTCCTGCGATCATTGGCAACAACAAAGTGGCAGGCAGCAGGGCAACAAAGAGATTTTTATTACCTTTGTCTATATCCTCCACCGCGCGTAGATAGGTCAGCCACCAACCCGTATAGGGCACCACGTTCGCGCTACCACCGTTTTTCACATTACCGCTCTGCCATGTCCGGTAGAAATCGGTCACGGTGACCACTTCGAGCCCAGGCTCATGCGCCAAGAAATCCATAAGATCTTCGAAGCGCTGCTCCACATCATGAGATACGCGCCCGTAGCGCACGAAGCTGAAGCTGTGCATCATGACGTTTACCATCGGCAAGCCCTGATCCCGAGCCTGACGCACGATGCTACGCAGTTCTTTGAGCGTGCTAGCCTCGATATCCACGATGCGCAGTGAACGCCACCCGCCAACGGCCGCCTGGACGTAGTAGGTGACTGGCAATTCCAACACACCATTCAACTCCAAGGGAAAGTTTGTTGGCGCCACCTGTTGTGCAAGCTTCGTATTTGGGGCAGCGGGCGAGAGCGAGGCATCGACCACCAGCCCTAGGCGCCGGCACGCCTCCAGGGTATTCAGATCGGCCGCATAGGCACCGGCGCGGTGTGCAATCGCTCTTTTACCGGTCCAACGCTCCAGCATCTCCATGCCTTGAGAGAGAATTTCCGTCTGGCGGGTCAGGTCAGCCTGCGATAGATTCGAGATGCCGTACATAGGCCCTGGGTGGGTGTGCAGCTGCAGATCGTGACCGCGACTGTGTATCGCCCGCGCAGCCGCCGCCATGGCGCCCTCGCCATGCTTGGCTGCTTCATAGGGCGTGACAAAGAAGGTGCCTTTGAAATCACGTGCTTCCAATAGATCCATGATGCGCGTAATGCCATACTCCTCGCCAGCGAACCGTCCCCAAACCTGGCGCTCAGGATTGCCGTTGGCATAGGACTCCACGTCCACCGTAATCAACACCTGCGTAACAGCACCAGCGCCTACGGGAGTTAAGCCCACGGCCGTGACAAGTAGCGCCATTGTCAACCAACCAGATCTCATGCAATTTCCTTATTCATGTGTCCGGTACTTTCAATAGGAATAGTGGTGCCTGCTTCACGGCGAATGAAGGCCTCGAACATCAACACGGTCCAAAGAGAGGCGCTGTAATCACGCCGTCCCGACTGATGTTGCTCCACCATCTCTTGCAGATAGGCGCGATCGAATATGCCTGTATCCGCCAAGGTCTGGCCCAGCACCGCCTCGCGCACGCGCTCACGCAAGGGGCCGCGAAACCAATTGGCTAGCGGCACTGAAAACCCCATCTTGGGTCGGTATAACACTTCGTGCGGCAAGTGCGGCTCTAGCGCTTTTTTGAAAATGTATTTACCTTCGCGGCCGCGCAATTTCATGTCCGGGGACAAACCCGACCACCATTCCATGAGCTGGTGATCGAGTAAGGGTTCGCGCACTTCCAAGCCATGAGCCATGCTGGCGCGGTCGACCTTGGTGAGAATATCGCCCACCAGATAGGTCTTCATATCCAAGTATTGCACCCGCGACAGGGGATGTTCCGGCGCCTTGCTGGCATGCTCGCGCATCACTTCGATAGCGCGGTAACCTTGCAGGCGCCGCTTGAAATCGGCACTGAACAAGCGTGCGCGCATGGCATCACTCAATATTGAGACGCCGTGAAAATAACCTTCCACGCCATCGCGCGCCAAGGCTTCAAACGTGGTTTTGGCACGGAAGATTTTCGGCGCCCAATCGGCCTTGGGATAGACGCGGCCGAGCAGACCAAACACAGGTCGACGCAAAGCCAACGGCAGGAACGAACGCATGCGCTCTTCGTAAAGATGCCAGCGATATCGGCGATAGCCGGCCAGATTCTCATCTCCGCCATCACCCGACAAAGCCACGGTCACGTGTTTACGCGCTAGTTGGCAGACACGATAGGTCGGCAAGGCGGAGCTGTCGGCATAAGGCTCGTCATACACGCCGGCCAAGGTGTCGATCAAACCGTAATCATCGGCTTCAACGCGGTCGACAGTGTGATGGGTGTGATAACGTTCGGCGACCATCGCAGCATAGTGCGCTTCATCGAAGGCCGGGTCGCTGAAGGAAATGGAGCAAGTGTTGACGGCGCCCCTTGAGACTTGCGCCATCATCGCCACCACCGCACTGGAATCCACACCCCCGGAAAGAAACGCCCCCAGAGGCACTTCGGATATCATGCGGATCTTTATCGCCTCACGCAGGCGCTCGATCAATTCCTCACTCGTGTCCTTTTCGCTCTGCGCCGGCAGCGGCGCAAAAGGCACGTCCCAATACTGACGCGGCGCCGGCAGCCTCGCTCCGCGACGCAAGGTGAGCGTGTGCCCCGGCGGCAATTTCTGTGCATTGCTATAAATAGTCTTGGGTTCGGGGACATAACCGTAGGCGAAATAATCCTCCACCGCACGCGCATCGATGTCGCGCTTGAGCCCGGGATGGATTATCAACGCCTTCAGCTCCGAACCGAAAATGAATTGGCCATCGGAAAGCAACGCATAGTACAGCGGTTTGACACCCAGGCGGTCACGAGCAATGAACAGCGTTTCCTGATTACGATCCCACAGCGCAAAAGCGAACATTCCGCGCAAGTGATCGACACAACGTTCACCCCATTGCTCCCAGGCATGCACGATGACTTCAGTGTCGCTGCGGGTGTGGAATTGGTGCCCCGCCGCTTGCAACTCGGGGATCAACTCCAGGTAATTGTAGATTTCCCCATTGAACACCACCACCACCGAGCCGTCCTCGTTGAACAACGGTTGTTGCCCCGTTGACAAGTCGATGATGGACAAGCGGCGATGCCCCAAACCCACGCCGGGCTCGGCATGTAATCCGCCTTCATCGGGACCCCGGTGATGTTGGCTGTCGTTCATACGCGCGAGCAACGCCCGATCGATTTCGCGCTGACCTTGTGTGTCGAAGATGCCTACTATGCCGCACATGATTTAATCACTGTCCATTATTGTTTTAGAGCCCCACAAATAGATGCGTCTCTGACTACCAATCACGTGTCCACTAATCCGAAACCTAAATAGTTCTTGCTTTCAGCGTCTTCGACCTATCAGGACGAAGCTTGGGATAGGTGTTATGGGGCTCTAACAACACACCCCCCGCAGTGACCCGCCCAGCCGCCTTCTCAGGGCGTGACGCATGCAACACACGAGAAACATCACCGCTTTCTCATTCCCTCACCCGGCCCTTAGTGCCACCCTCCCCCGCCCGCGGGAGAGGGCTCTCATCCTGTAACTTCTCTTGATGCTCAACCAATGCGCGTTTGTCTGTACAGTTCTCAGCAAGCACATCCTCGTACACTTGCACGTATTGGTTGACCATGGCGCTCATGCTGAACTGCCGTTCCACGCGGCTACGCGCCGCCTGGCCATGCTCACGGCGCAGGGACTCGTCCTGCGCATAGCGCAACATAGCTTCCTTCATGGCGGAAACCTGCTCGGCCTCGACCAAATAGCCCGTCACACCCTCTTCCACTAGCTCTGCGTTACCGCCCACACGCGTCGCCACCACAGGCAACCCACAGGCCATAGCCTCCAAAATGGTGTTGGAGATTCCCTCGGCCTTGGACGGCAATACGAACACATCCATGCCACGCATCAAGTCCGGCACATCATCGCGCTCACCGGGCACCCAGGCCAGATCCCGCGCCGACTCTGCCTCCAACAAGGCCTCGGCCTCGGCACGCAAGGGGCCATCGCCGATCATCACCAAGCGCAATCGCGGGCGCAATTCGGGGGCACATCGCGATGTTTCGATAAACGCGCGCACCAAAGTCATTTGATCTTTAACCGCTTGCATGCGGCCCACCGTGCCGAACACCACGCTGTCCGACGTCACGCCGTTCCAGGGCAGCGACTCGCGCGCCGCGGCGGGATAAAAACGTTCGGTATCCACGCCATTGTAGATCTGGGCGATCTTATCTGCCGGGACGTCTATGCGCTCCAGCAAGTAACGCTCCAAGTCTTGGGACAGCGGGATGTAACGCTGCACCAAGGGACGTAACAGGCGCCGTAAACGCTGATAGCGGCGATTGCTGCCGTCGAGGTCGTGAACGTCACGGCCATGTTCGCCGTGCATGCGTCCCCGCACCCCCGCCAACCAACCCGGCAGCTGCGCTTCCAAGGCCGACATATTGCGGGTATGCAAGATATCCGGGCGTAGGGCGCGTAGCAAACGCCACAGACGCCAGTACACAGCCAGGTCATGCCCCTCACGCTTGTGCAGGGCATGCAGACTCACGGCGTCATGCTCAATGCGACGCGAAAAGTCCGTGTAATCGGTCATGCACACGATGGCATGGCGGTACTGGGGCGTGCGATTGATGAGATTGACCAGTCCGTTTTCCAACCCCCCCACGGCCAAGCGATAGATAACATGGGCGATCAAGGGGCGCCTGTCGACCGAGTCAGGCGCGCCCACGTTGAGCTCGGAGGTATGAGGCTGGCTAGTCATGGGCCGCCTGCGTCAGCGTGGTTTCGATGGACGGCAACATGTCGTCGATGTAGCGCTGTAGAAGTAGTTGAGCGCTTTCGCCCGCGTCCTGGTACTCCGTCGCCACCATCACGACCGCCGAATCGCCTGGACGCCCCAACAATTTGGCGATGGCATCACGCAGTTTCACTGCAAGATGATCGACGGTGTACGTGCCGTCCATCCAATACCAATACCAGACCAGCAAATCCTGACCGTTAGAACGGAGCTTGGCCTGGCGTATCGCCACCCGCTGCCCGTCTAGGGTGATTTCCAGCGGTGCATCGGCAACCTGACGCCACACCGGGTGTTTCTGTTCCACCAGGATGTTCTGCGAATTAATCAATTCCGAGTCCTGCCGTTGCTCGTGGTAATAACCAAGATAGAGGCTCACGGCGCGCCCCTCGCGCTGATAAGTCTGTTCCAATTCCACATCCATGCCTAGATAGCGGGGCCGCCATGTACTGAGCGCCTCTGCGGGCTGCCACGCACTGACTGCCGCAGGTGAATTCAAAACAATATCTACCGGTGCGCTGCGAGCCGCTACCGTTATCTGGGCGATCAATGGCCATACGCCTGCCACCACCAAACCGATCACACCCATGGTGAGCAACGGTTTGGTCGCGGATGGGCGCACCGGGACATGGCTGGCCGTGTCATCTTGCTTAATAGGCTCGACGTCGTCCTCGCGCCAAAACGAGCCTAGCCAAAACAGCAACAACATCACCAAGCCGAAAAACACCCAACCGTAAATGAAGTGATCCACGCCCAGGGCCAGCTTCATGTCACTGAGATGCGCGATCATCACGATCATATAGGCGCGCATGCCATTGGCGACGATGGGCACGATCACAGAGGCGGCGATGAATAGCAGCCGCCGGCTGAGACTGCGATAAGTCAAATAGGCATACAAACAACCCAGAGACACCGCGGCGATCAAGTACCGCACGCCGCTGCAGCCTTCCACCACGGACCATTGCCCACTGGGTATTTCGAAGAAAGTGCCTTCGCGATAGACGGGGATACCGGTGAGCTGCAAGGCGGCGACAGTGAAATCAGCGGTGAAATCCATCATGGGCGGGATCAATTCTTCACCCATGGGGACAGCGAAAATCAGAAACGCCAACGGGAAAGCCATCGCCCAGGCCACGGTCCAGCCCAGCACCATCCAGACGATGACTCCCCACATGGCTACCAGACTCAGTTGCTGTAACACCAACACACCGGCGTAATAAGACAGCAGCCACAGCAATCCCAGACCAAGCAACACAATGGCCGCGCGCCAATCGGCGCGCGGCGCCAACAGCGCCAGTTGTCCACGGTTGCTCCAAATCAAATAGGCGCTGATGGGTATGATGAGAAAGCCGTGTGTGAAGGTCTCCGAGCGTAACCAGATGGCCACGGTGGAAGCCGCCGTTTCCCAGTAAATCGCGGTGACAACCACCAATAGGGCGATCGTCCAGGGCGCGGCGAAACGCCAATCACCCATCATCGGGGACAAGGTCGCGGCACTTTGTTGATCTCTAGCCTGCATATCAGCACACACTCTAATAATTAATGATGCCCCGCACGGGCAGCGATGTTATCAACGGACTGGTGCACGGCCTCAGTACGGCGCTCCAACAAAACCTCGAATTGACGCAGATTCTCTTCCCAACTGTAGTCCTGCAATACCCGTTCACGCGCCGCACGCGCCGTGTCAGGCGCACTCTGCTCCAGCACAGCCACCACCTGTTGCGAAAATTCGGCGGCCGACTCGGCCACGATGAGTTCCTTGCCCACTTGCGCACGGATGCCGTCGGCGGCCTGCGGCGTGGCCACCACAGATTTGGCCATCGCCATGGCCTCCAACACTTTGTTCTGTACACCGCGCGCGATACGCAACGGCGCCACGGACAAAGCGGCGTGGGCGAGATAAGGCCGAATATCATGCACCGCACCCACCACCTCGACACCGGCGAGGCTCGCCAACTGTTGTACGGCCACGCTGGGGCGCGCGCCGACGATAGCGAAGCGAGCATTGGGGTGTCGCGCCCGTACCAGCGGCCAGACCTCATGGGCAAACCCACTCACCGCATCCACGTTGGCCCAATAATCCATGGCGCCGGTGAATACGACAACTTCGGAACAGCCTTGATAAGGATCGGCATAGGCGCGCTCGGGCGAAAAATAATCAGTGTCCACGCCGTTATGGATATCCAGGACGCTACGCGCATGCGGGGCCAGCTTATTGAACAGGTCCACTTCTTGCGCGGACACGAATACGCTGGCGTCGAATTCGTCGGCCACGGTGCGTTCGTAGTCCAACAATACCCGCCCCTCGCGACGGTAAACCCAACTCATGGGCCAGCGTTGCGAGGCCGCAAATTGGGTCCATTTGTCCGAATCGACATCAACGAAATCGACCACGCGACGCAAGCTGCGATAACGAGGCCCGCAGACATATTGCGCCATAGCCCCGGAGAACACTACGACGCGCTCGACGTCTTCATCACGCAATGTCTCATCCACCCAACGTTGCATGCCGGCGTCATGGTAATAAGGCACACTGAGCGGCGCGCCATTCAGCAAAGCAGGCAAGCTGCGTAGCTTAGCGCGCCGCGGCGTGAGGCGGGTGAATTGCGTCGCGCCACAATACGCGCGCACCTCGTCTAGATAACGCCAATCCTCCTCATCATCGATGAAGGTGCCGAGATGCACGCGATAGTTTCTCGCAAACTGCTTGAGCATATTAAACGAACGCACCTTGTCGCCCTTATTGGGCGGATAGGGAATGCGATGAGTAAGAAATAACAGCGACTCCATGTTCTAGCCCAAGTTCTTCACGACGTGCGGCCCCAACCAGCGTGTCACCGGCAGAGGCAGGCGTTGCCATAGATTGATGAACAAACGGTACTTAGGGTTGAGAGGATTGAGGTCGGGCACGTCCTTAGACTTGATCAAGGCGTATTCATAATGCAAGGGTGTGGGTTCGAAACCCCAGTTTTTCTTAAAACTATAGGACCCCGTACCCACCTTGCTGCGTCCGTAATCAAACACTCGCAACCCACGCTCGCAGGCACGTCGCATCACTTCCCAATACATAAAATCGTTACCCTTAAGCGCGCGCGCCTCGTCGTTACCGCCACCATAATAAGGCAGCACTTCGTCGCGAAAATAAAAATTCATCACGCTAGCCACGGTGCGCCCACCCTTGGTGACGGTGAGCACCTCGCAATCATCACCAAATACCTGCTTCAGCATTCGGAAATAACGCTTGGCAAACACCGGCGTCCCAAGATTACGCACACTCACAGAATAGGCGTCGTACAAGCGTTCCACATCATCGTCGATGTCGCTGCGCAGTCCGGCCTCGATACCCTTGCGCACCATGGCGCGCTGCTTGCGCGGGATGGCCAGCATGTTTTTTTCGGGGTCGGAATCGATCTCCTTGCGAAAGGTGACATAGAGCTCATCCTTGCGCGGCCAGTCAGGGTGACGCGGTGTGCGATGACGTAATTCGAGATGATCCACGTTTAATCGTCTAGCTAGCTCGACCGCCGCCTCATCCAAGGCCACAGCCGCGGCTTCATCCATCACCGCCGCGCCGCCGTAGACACAGAACGGCGTCGAGGTCAGCGCATGTCCGAATAAGCGGCTGCGGACTTCCCCCAGAGGCAATACTCCCTCGATGACGTCGTCACGCTCAGCATATAAAAAATGAGCGCGATGGCCAAAGGCACGTTCCAATATATCGCGCCAACCGGCGCGATGAAAGAAAGTAGCTTGCGGGCAGGTGGCGACGAAGGCATCCCAACGGGTCGCCTCGGCGTCCGTTAGCGTCTTGATGCGCAGCGCAGATGCCGCCTTACTGCGCGGCACGGAGCCCGACCGCTGTCGCGTTTGCATAACCTGACTCCAAGAATACGCGGTCGACCCGATCCCAACTAAAATCACTCAGCAAACGCCGCAAACGTCCCTCTGTGCGCGCCAAGTTCAAATAGTGCCGAATACGGGTCTTGAAATTGATGCCCGTCTGGCGCGGCTGCTCCGGGTCGATTTCCCAAGGATGAAAATAGAAAATACAGGCCTCGCCGTCGCGTTGATTGACGCGCTTAAGCGCCCAGCGTGACCAGCTATAGGGCAGCAAGCGAAAGTAACCGCCACCGCCGCACGGCAGCTTGCGGTTGAACAGCCACACGGTGGTCACCGGGATTTCCAGCAAACCCTGTTTCTCGTGGGGACGGAAGGCGAAACGCGGCGCGCTAGGCATGCCATAAAGGTCGTGGCGGATAGGATAGATGCTCGAGCTGTAGTGGTGGCCGGTTTCTTCCAGCACTTGCAGCGCCCATAGATTCTTCGCGCCGATGGAATAGCTCGCGGCGCGATAACCGATCACCGGTTGCCCGCCGATATCTTCCAACAATTGTTTGTTGCGTATCACGTCGACGCGGAATTCCTCAGGCGTTTGCTGCGTGACGCGCACATGGCTATAGCCGTGGCTGGCCAGTTCGTGACCACCGGCCACGATGCGCCGCACCAGGGCCGGATAGCGTTCGGCCACCCAGCCCAACATGAAAAAGGTGGCCTTGACGCCGTGCTCATCGAACAGCGCGAGGATACGATCGGTATTTTGTTCTACCCGACAAGGCAGCGAGTCCCAATCCTCGCGACGGATATGCCGCTCGAAGGCGGAGACGTGGAGATAATCTTCCACATCCACACTCATGGCGTTGACAATAGCAGGGCGGGCATCCGTCATGGGGAACATCACTTCGACCCTCAGCGGACCGCCACCGCCGCCGCAGCGCCTCCGCACAAACTGGCATGCAAGTGCGCCGCAATGCGTTCAGCGGCCTGGCCGTCCCATAACTCCGGGACGCGCCCGGCCTTCCCGCCGCTGGCGAGGATGTCGGCGAACGCCGCGCGGATACGCGCCGACTGAGTGCCGACGAGGGTGTTGGTGCCTTGCTCGATGGTGATCGGTCGTTCAGTGTTCTCTCGTATGGTGAGGCAAGGCACGCCCAAGGCAGTGGTTTCTTCCTGCATGCCACCGGAGTCGGTCAGCACCAGATGTGCCCCGGCCATCAGGCCCAGCATTTCCAGATAGCCCAACGGCGGCAGGCGTAAGAGCCGCGCGCCATCGAGCAGACTTTCTAAACCCGCGGCACGGATGCGCGCCTCGGTACGTGGATGCACGGGAAATACCAGAGGAATGTCTCGCGCCAGGTCATGCACGGTGGTCAATAAGCGCTTCAGGACGGCGGGATCATCGACATTGGAGGGACGATGCAAAGTGAGTACGCCATAACCGTTGAGTGCGTTCACGAACGGTGCGGGATCGCCGCTGGCGCCCAGCGTTTGCTCGGCCGGCACTGCGCGCAGGCGATGGTGTAACAGGGTATCGATCATCACGTTACCGACAAAGTGGATCTTCTCGTCGGCGATGCCTTCGCGCAGCAGATTGTCGCGGGCGTTGCGCTCGGTGGTAAACAACCAGTCGGAGATTTGATCGGTCAGTACGCGGTTGATTTCCTCGGGCATGGCACGATCGTAACTACGCAAGCCCGCTTCCACATGAGCCACCGGCACACCTTTCTTGGCCGCCACCAAAGCGCAGGCGATGGTGGAATTGACATCTCCCACCACCAACACCGCGGCGGGTCGATGCGCGTCCAGCACCGGCTCGAAGCGGCGCATGATTTCGGCGGTCTGCACGGCATGGCTCAGCGAACCCACTTCCAAGTCGACGTCCGGTACGGGTATGCCCAGCTGCTCGAAGAAAGTGTGCTTCATCGCTGCATCGTAATGCTGGCCGGTGTGCACCAAACAGGTATTGACGCGAAGCGGGTCGGCGCGCAAGGCACCGATGACCGGCGCGATCTTCATGAAGTTGGGCCGCGCCCCGACGATGCACATGATGCTAGGCATGGTCGCCGTCACGAAGCGCTCCCGAAATCGTCGCTGAGCAAGATGGCGCGTCGCAAGCGCAAACGCTCGCGACGCAGTCCTTCCTCCAATACTGCAACACGTTTTTCCAACAAGGCGATGCGCGCTTCCAAGTCACCTTGCGGCACGGCCTGCGCCGCGACCGGGGCAGGTTTTTGGGCGGCCGTCACGCTCTTCACAGCCTGCACCACGGCGGCGCCACGCGGCGCTGCCGCCGCCGGGGCCGCGGCAGGCTTGGCGGCAGATTTGGCGGTGGGCTTGGCCGTTGCGGCTGGCGGGGCTGATTCTGTCTGGGGTGCCGGCTCGGCCTGGGCATCAGGCTTAGCTGCGACCTTGGGCGCGGCAGTCTCTTGTTTCAATTCTTCGATAACGGCTTTCACCTTGGCGGCATCAAACTGATGCACTTCCTCCAAACTGCCAAACAGCAACAAACGATCGCACAATGTATTGATGCGCCGCGGGATACCGCCGCTGTATTCATGGATGATGGCAAACGCATCAGCGCTGAAGCTGGGATCGTCTTTCCATTCCGCGGTCTGTAACCGATGTTCGATGTAAGCACGGGTTTGTTCTTGGTCCAATGCATCGAGATGATAGGCCGCGATGACTCGTTGCCGCAGTTGCTCCATCCCCTGCGCCTGCAAGGTCTGACGAAACTCGCCTTGCCCCAACAAGAAACTTTGGAACAGCACTTTGCCGCCCAATTGAAAATTGGACAGCATGCGCAACTCCTCGAGTGAGCGCGGCGGCAAATTTTGCGCCTCATCGACCAGCAACAACACGCGTTTACCTTCGCGCGCACGTGAGTTCATGAACGTCTCTAGATTCTTTAGGAGGGTCGCTTTGTCCAACCCTTCATGGGCGAGACCGAAACTGGCCGCGACCATACGCAAGGTATCGTCGGCCTCCAATTGCGTGGTCACCAATTGCGCCGCCACCACGTTTTCCTTGGCCAGATCGGCAAATAGCGTGCGCACCAACATGGTCTTGCCGGTGCCGATATCGCCGGTGATGACGATGAAGCCCTCGCCCTGGGTCAATCCGTAACGCAGATAGGACATGGCGCGCTTGTGCCCGGGACTCCCATAGAAAAACTTGGGATCCGGACTCAACTGAAAGGGCCGTGACTGAAGTTTGTAGAATGATTCGTACATATCCTGATCCTCAGAAACGCATGGTTAAGCGAGCCGTGATGCGATTTTCCGTGTAATCCCGCCCCGTACTGGGGTGTCGTACCGTATAGCGGTACTCCAATGAAGCGTTCAACCTATCGGTGGGGCTGCTTATCAAACCCAAAGTGCCATAAATAAGTTCGTCCTCGAAGGGACTGCCCGCCGGTTCGCGATATTGCCAACCCGCCCCTATCAGGGAACGGGTGCGGGGGGCGAAACGCCGCGTCCACGAAGCGGTGACGCCGTAGGCATCCTCGGGCAAACCACTGATCTCGAATATGCGCCGCTCCTTATAGGTGCTCAACACTAGGTTACTCTTGCCTGTTGTAACGTTCACCGACAGTTGGCCGCGCTGGCGTCGAAATTCCTCATCCGTTAAACCGAATATATCGGCGACCAAAATGATAGGTAAGCCGGTGTTGGAATCGGTAATAATCTCGCCAGAACTATCGACCAATACGAAATTTTGCTGGCCGATAATCTGCAAAGTCTGCGTGTTGGTGGTCTTTTCCAGGTAACTGGCGCGCCACACAGTGCGGCGTGTACGGTGACTGATGTCCGCCGTCCACACGCCACTCGGATTGAGTCCCACGTCACGCTCGCGATATGACACCGCCAGTTGGGTGCGCGCTGTCGGTACCCAGCGCACGCTGGCATCCCAGTTGTTCTCACCGGTGGTCGCCTCGAAGGCCCACTCCTGCACCGGCTGCCACTGTGCGCCCAGGCTCCAGTAGTAACCATCCACAGTGCGGCGCGTGGTGGGGATCTCGTTGTTCTCGTAACCGCCCCGCGCCACCGCTTGCCAAGCGCGGCTCAGGCGATAGCGAACATTGACGGCGGCATTTTCTCTATTAGAGTTGTCTCCCGAATCACGCTCCAACTCTTCATTGCGGTAAGCCCCATCCCAGCTCAAACGCGAGAAATCGCGCCCATTGCGTAGCGTCACCCCATAACTACGACGCTCACTGTCCGATTGCCCATCGTCCGAAGCCTCGACCCTATCAATGCCGTAGCGCCATTCACTGTCCATGAATGATCCGAAGCGTAGTATCGCATAGGGGCTGAGGCCGTAGGTCACCACGTCGGCACGATTGCCCACGTTGATATTATCCAGGGAAATCGGCTTGTCCGCATCCACGACTTGTTGGCTGATGGAACCGTAGGCATCCATAAATAAAGTGTCGCGCACCAGCTCCACATTACCGTTGCTTTGCAATCGGTGGTTAGAGGAGTTGCGATCGCTATCCTTGAAATAAATCAGATTCTGTAGCGAATAATCCATACTGATCCTTGCACGACCGCCTATGCCGCTCACGGATACCCCCGGATTGACTTGCGTGACGAACTCATCTTGCTCATTGCCCGCCGTTGCCAAGGTCACGTTATCGGTGTACGTCTCCACCACCACCAGTCGCGGTGTGACACGCCATTCAGCCGCTTGCGTGATCACGGCGCAGAGCATCAATCCTCCCCCCAGCGCCGCCGCACAAAAAACACGACTCATGGGCTCCGACACCTGGCCGGTGTTTCTCTCCCGCCTCATGTCTTTCCTACTCGCCGTAGCTTGCGTAGGAGCCGTAATAATATTCGGCTCCGAATGGGCGATTGCTTTTGTTGAGCACCAAGCCTACGAACTGCTCGGGATCCAACACGGCCAGCGCCTCCTTGAGTCGTTCTTGGTTGGTCTTCTCGGCTTCCACCACCATCACTATCTGTCCCATCAGACTGGCAAGCACCGCTGCTTCACTGGTGGCGAGCAGAGGTGGTGAATCGAATATCACCACGCGGTCGGAATATCGCATCGCCAATTCTTGGGCCAGCTCCAGCATGCTTTGACTGGCGAGCAGTTCTGTGGAATGGGCATGGCGTCGACCGGCCGGCAGCAATCGCAACTTAGCTATACTGGTCTGCAGAATATACTTTGCCAAGGGTCGATCGTGATCGGCAAGATAATCCACCAGCCCAGCCGACCCGGGGAAGTCCAACACCCTGGCCACCGAAGGTCTAGCCACGTCCGCGTCCACCAGCAACACGGTGCGATCGCGCTCCAAGGCGATACTCAAAGCCAGATTCACAGCGGTGAACGTCTTGCCCTCGCCCGGACTGGCGCTGGTCACCATGATCAAATTCGGATTGGGTGAGGATAAGGCACCTTGACCGAACGCGTTCATCAACAAGGGGCGCTTGATGTGGCGGAACTCTTCGGCGGTCTGGCTGCGCTCCGCGTCGGGCGTCACGATGCCGGATTTCGCCAATCGTTCCAGATCTAACTGGATGCGCGAGGAGCTGTCTTCCTCGGCATCACTGATCTTGGTGGCGGCCTTGCTTTCAGGAGTCGCCTCGACAACGGCCACATCCGCCATCGTGGGGTCGGTAGGCGGCCGCACGTCAGAGGCCACAACCTCTTCTACCGGCGCGACCGGCTGTTCAGCGGTTGCCGGCTGTTTATTGAGTTTTTCTATGGCTCGTTCGATGGTGCTCATAACTGTCAGACCTTAATCAAGCTGCGCACGCGGGCAATCACGTCGAGTTCCATGATCTGCACGGCCATGACGAGCCCATATAGCGCGAGCAATCCTATGCCCACGACACCGAAGGCCAACAAGCCCAAGCGCCGGCGCCGCGTATGTACCGGCGTCCATACCATAGACACACCACCTAACACCGGCAGACCGGTCGCTTCCATCAATGCGCGACGATTGTCGAAAATCGGTTTAAGTTGTGACAAGAAAAATGCGAACACCAAGCCGGCCAATATGCCGCCCGCTAGTGTTCCCGAACTCAACGCCGGGCGATTGGGACCCGAGGGATTGGCGGGCACAAACGGCGGATCCACCACCCGGAACTTCACGGTGTCAGTGCTTTGCTGCAATTGCTCAGACATGGCGGCCGACTCACGCCGTGCCAACAAGGTTTCGTAATTGCCTTTGGTTACATCGTAATCCCGATTGAGTTGCTTTAGTTGCACCTCCACTTCGGGAATGATATCGACCAGCTTCTTGAGGTTATCGACCCGTTTCTGAAATTCATTGACGCGCACTCGCAGTGACGCCACCGTGGCCTCGGCCTCGCTCAAGACCAGCTTCATCTGCGCCTGGAATGGATCGGGTTGCGCCACCGGCTCCGCCATGCTCGGCTGCTCTGTGGATTGCGTGGCGAGGATTTCCTGGCGCTGTTTCTCTAGCTCTGCCATGGTGCGATTGACGGTAATCACGTCAGGATGTTGTTCCGTGTACCCCAGCAACAATTCGTTCTTGCGCGACTGCAAATTGCGGATGCGTGCATCCAAGGCTGGCGTCGCGCTCGGTCCAGTAGGCAGCGCAGAGAAACCGAACAGCATCGGCTCATCGTCCTGCAATTGTCGCACCAATTCATTGCGCCGGTTCTCCGCCTCACGCAACTGGAGCCGTGCCTGTTCCAAATTACCGATTGCCGACTGGAGATTTGCGTAATACCCCTGCCCCTCCCTGGGCATCCTACCGATATTCTGGCGCTTGAATTCCCTGAGACGCTCCTCGCCTGCTACGAGACGCGCTTCATATTCCTTGATTTGCTGATCAAGGAAACGCTGCGTTACATCGGTATCCTTACGAGTTTCACCCAAGCTGCTCTCCACGAAAATCGTAAGCAACGCTTGTACCACACGTTTGGCCAACTGCGGGTCGCGGTCCTCATAGGCGATGTTATACAGGCCTCTCCCACCACGCTGTTGAGAGATAGTGATTTTCGCTCCTAGCTTATTCAATAGATTGCCGAAATCTTCAGGCGTCTTGGCCTGTAGATCAAGGTCCGTCATGCGCGCAACTTTTTCCAAATTGGGCCGGCTGAGCAAGGTGCGCGTCATCAACTGGACCTGAGACATGACGTTGTCATCCACTGCCAAGCCACGCAGCAACGGGCGCAACATGGACTGTGTATCCACGTAAACTCGCGCACTGGCCTTGTATTGGTCCGGCAGCGTGGCGACGAATATCCAACCGCCGATACAAATCGGCCATGCCAATAAAAACATATACCAGCGGTACCGCCAGGCGCCACGGAGATAGCTGGTAATTTGAGACATAATTTCGTGCATACGCGCACCTCAACCGCATTAAGCGGCGGCAATAATTAGAACCAGGATTCGGGGATGATCAGGGTATCGCCAGGCAATATGTCGATGTTGGCGCTGATATCCCCCTCCTTCAACAAATCCTCGATGCGCACGCTGAACTGACGCTGCTCACCATCAACATGCCGCACAAGGCTGGCGCGATTACCGGCCGCAAATTGTGTCAGCCCCCCTACGGCTATCATCAGATCCAGCAATGACATTCTTTCCCGATATGGCAGCGCTTGGGGCCGTGTCGCCTCACCCACGACGCGCACCTGCTCACTGTACGGACCAACGAATCCTCCCATCATTACCATCACGATGGGGTCTTTGATAAATTTGGACAGCTCTCGCTCCATGTCACGCGCGACTTGGTAGGGTGTCTTGCCGCTCACGGGAAGATCCTCCACAAGAGGCGTGGTAATCTTGCCATCGGGCCGTACCGTCGCGCTGCTGGACATTTCAGAATTCCGCCACACGAACACACTCAGTGAATCACCGGGACCGATGATGTAGGTATACTCTAAGGGATCGGAGGTGGAGGGCGGCTCACCCAAGGACGGCGGCAACGGCGGAAAGTTGGTGGCACATCCCCCCAGTGCCAGCACCCAAATCCACAACCAAGACAGCGACAGCAGCTTGTTCTTATTCACGGCGTGACTCTCTCAAATTGATTTGATGGCCGCCTGATGCGGGCCATGGGACCAGAATATATAAGCCGTTGATTATAGCAGCGCGCTGGTAGCGGCGTCATGCTCGACAGTGGAGAATCCCGCACTTACCCCCTAGTAACGGAAGGGGCAAGTGAAAAGAATTGTCATTCTAGGAGATTACCGAGCATAACACTCAGTTATGCACTCTGGCAGCATTAGTATTGATGGAAATTCTAATTTCCGCCGCCCCTCCTGAATTTGAGGGACACTCCCAGAGTCGCCCTCCTAACTTAGGCCTTTGCCCAAGTGACGCTATGGGCGGGACAATAGGGCGCCAACGGCTCCGCTGGGGGTAGCAGATGATGGACATTGCTCAGTGGCCAAATCTTTCCCCGTTCAGTGGCTAGATCCCAACCAGGGCGGCATACTCGGTAGGCATTAGAAAGTACTTCATCCGCCGAAGCAAAGCACGGTTGTCGCAGGCCATGATAGTCCACCATCGGGCCCAAAGCTTGGAAATGAATGCCAAAGCGGCGCAACAAACGCAATAATGCGGGCTCCATGACCGCATACCAGTACCGCATATCGTTACGGGCGCTCATTTGCACAACGGCCGCAAACAAACCCATAGTGATATGTGGAATCATGCGCTTATGCGCTGCTGATGATTCGCCTGCTCCACCCTCAGGAACCCCCCACACGGTATTGGCTTCGGACATGCGGCGCTTGAACTCCTTGGAGATACAAAAGCGCGAAATCTCCGCCAGCACTGGCCGCACTGCGCGTGTGTTCGAGGGGTCAATTACATCACCGCTATGCTTTTCGATCGGGAACGGTGCATCGAGCGCCCGTTTATCTGGCAACACCAAGCGGACGGTGCCGGCGATTATGCCGGATTCTTTATGTAACAGCAGACTGTGTACTGAGCGGCCATCGAATTCATCCCGTTCCAAATGATCGGGGTGTGCTTTGACATCCTCGAATCCGGTTTCCAGACAATACACCTGGTAACGCAGATACAAGGCCTGTCGCAGTTGCTCATCGGTTTCAACGGGAATAACCTCAAAAATGCGCCCAAAGCTCACCGCCAATGACTCCATAAACCAAACCTCCTCCCCGCTCTAACAAACCACGATGACGGGGACTGTTGCGTGACAATCGGGCGTAGACTGCCCGTATTGTGACTATGGTCGGAGCAGATGGTCAGAAGCATGAGAGGCGAATCTCCACAACGTGACGGCGCTCACACCCAAGATGTGCCGCCGTTCCCTTTCTTGGTCAAGTGTGGCAGAAAATAAAGACTACGCCAGGCGAAGACATGATCCTTCGATTGACATCAGGGACATGGAGTTCAACTACCTACCGGGCTTTTTCCGCAGTTGAGCTAGGTAAATCGACTCACCGAGCGACGGAAACTGCGTGCCGCCCGCGCCGCCATCGCAGCATAGGGGGCAGCCGTCTTGTTAGCCTGTTGACGTGGTCTTGGGCGCGTGTCACGTCGCCGATTGCGACGCCTGCGCCGTCAGCACCTGATCGCCCACAAGGCGGCGCCACTCCGCCACACGAGGCTGAGCACGTCTATCGGCGCTGACATGCTGACCCGCGCCGTCTTCATGGGCCGGATCGGCGCGGGACCGGCGCCGTCCGCCCGCTCCTTGCGCCTACCCTTGAATAAGTTACTGATCTCGCCTGCAACCACTAAAAAGTAAAGCGCAGGTCTGTATATACCCGGTCGTTGGCATCGAAACGGCCGAACAAACTCACTGCCTCACCACCGAAATAATCTGCCCCCACCGTCCAGCGCCAATGTGAACCGGCGTGCCAAATCAACTTGGGTCGCGCCATCCAGTCCCCACGATTGGCATTGGCCACAACCAAAAACTGTGGCTCCCACGTACTGAACACACGCGTGCTGAAGTAGATGCTGGCCCCGGTTTCAAATTCGTCGGGAATCATGTCCGGGTCATGGTCAGGATACCAGCGCTGAAACAGCTGCAGATTAAGCCGGGTACGGCGCGGAAAGGACCAATCCACACCTAACACATAATCCAAATAATCTTGGCGCACGACGCCGTCGGCATCACTCGCGCGCAACACGTCAAACCAACGATCACGCGTATATACCACCTCGGCCTTAAGCAGCGTGGCAGCGAAATCTTTGGTCACCGTGGCGCCGATCTGATGGATACGATCATGATCCGGTTGATACACCACTGTGGGCGTGGGTGCGGTGACGATGCGGCGGAAGAAGGTAGCCTGTGCATCCATACTGCTGTAGTAGAACAACGAGGTATCCCAGCCCGCCTGTACATAGGACAGCCGCAATCCGTAACCGGAATATTCCAGATCGTCATTCGGGGTGCGTTCCTCGGCGATGACCAGGTCGAAACCCGCCGGCGCCGGTATCGGATTGGGATAGAAATCCATACCCGGCACACCGATGTCATCAAAGGTCGGGCGAGGTATCCAGATAGCCTCGCCGTGAAAATCGCCGCTGAAGTATTCGCCCCGCGCCGCCCATTGCGGTATGCGCAGCACATCGAATTCCGGCAACACAAATTCGCGCATATCCTTGGCCGACACCACATCAGCAACGAACATACCCACCATCTCGCCCCAGATGATATGCTGGCGGCCCAGGCGGAAATCCCAGTTGCCGGCGGAAACATCCACATAGGTTTCGCGCACATCGGCCTCGAAACGGCGCTCGTCCTCGACCGCCTCGCTGTAGAAATCCTGTTCGATATCGAATACCGCATCATAGGCGGCGCGACCGCTCAATCGCCATTTCATGCGCCGCCCCCAGCGGCCCTGCGCACTCACTTCGAGCGTGTGACGGAATTTGGAGTAATGCGCCGGCTCCTCCACGGCGTAAGCCAATTCACTCTGGAAGAAGCCAGTGAAGGTAGGCGTATGCACGGCCTCGGCCGAGCCCAAACCGAACAATTCCTCTACTGACAAAGGCTCGGCGGCGGCGGCTAGGGCCAGTTCGATTCCTTCTTCGTCGAGTTCCGACGGTGAGGGCGTCACGCCCCCCAATTCCGCCTCTGGCCGGGCCTCAGGCGCTGGTGCGGGTGCCACCGTTTTGGCGGGGGTGGGCGCCGTGACTAGACGGCGCCTGACTTCCGGCGCGGTGCTGGTCGCCTTGCGCACGAAACCGTCGTGACCCAGCGCCTTCAAACGCGCCAAGGTATCCTCGGCGTCGCGACGACTCACAAAGGGACCCACGGTCAGGCGGATGGTGAGGCGATTAGGGACATCGATGATGGGTTGTGCCTGCACCTTGAAGCCCTGACGATGCAACACCTTGGCCGCCTCACCGGCGAAAAACGGTTTGCTGAAAATACCGACCTGTACGACGTAATCGGCCTGTGCGACAGTGGCGCACAGCAACCCCGCCAACACTAATCCGATACGCCAAATTTTCCTTATTTTCGCAGGGAATACTTTGAACGAGTGCCGAACAACGTGGCGAGCCCCTACGTCCTGTAACAGTCGCCGTCTAGCATAGACCCTCACTCTAGACCGCTCCCTGGGGGAGAGCGACTTTTTCAGCCACCTCTTAAGCACTGAGCACTCCATCGCTGATCTGGACCAAACGATCCGCCAATGCCATAACTTTCGGATCGTGGGTGGAAAATATGAAGGTGGTGCGCGCCTCGCGATTGATGTCCTTCATCAAGGCCAAGATTCCCTCGCCGGTGTGATGATCCAAATTGGCGGTAGGCTCATCGGCCAACACGATACGCGGATGAGTCGCCAGAGCGCGGGCAATGGCGACGCGCTGGCGTTGCCCCCCGCTCAACTCATTGGGACGATGATGCGCGTGCTTGCTCAAACCCACCACGCCGAGATAGCGGTCCACCCGCTCACGGCGCTCGGCTTTGCTCAATTCCTTGAGATTGAGCAGCGGATATTCCACATTTTCCGCCGCCGTCAACACCGGCAGCAAATTAAAGGTCTGGAAGATGAAGCCGATGCTACGAGCACGCAGATCGGCCAAATCGTCCGGTGTTTTTCCGCTGACGTTTTGCCCGTTGATGGTGAGCGTACCGCTACTAGGGGTATCAAGACAGCCAATGAGATTCAGCAACGTGGATTTGCCGCTCCCTGACGGCCCGGCGATGGCCAGGAACTCGCCCGCTTGCACCGTCAAGGTGATATCCCGCAGCGCAACGAGACGCTGGTTGCCGAAACTATATTCCTTGCAGACTTGCTCGGTTTTTACCACATCCATGATGCTTACGCGCTCGCTCATCCATTTAAGACTGGGCGACAGTGTATCGTCACCCTCCGCCGCGCGCCATGTCCGCTCGGTCGCAGATCACGGCGCGGCGCGTTAATATGCAACCCAGGTGACGTTGCACGACTGCCCAGGAGATAGCCGACATGAAGACAAGGAACTTGACCGCACGCCTACTGAGTCTGTGGCTGGCGGCCTGCGCCTGCATCACCGCGCCGCAGCTTGCCTACGCCTCCGACAGTGACCCAGCGGCAGAAGAAATCGTGCGCCTAGCGGACGCCATCCGCTTTCCGCAAGATGATTATCAAGTCGATGTCACTATTACCAGCCTCTCCAACACGGGCGAAAAGGAAGCACACAAGTACCAAGTACTGTCCAAAGGTCAGGACAGCGCCTTGGTCAACACCGTCTATCCACCCGCCGAGCGCGGCCAGATATTGCTGATGAAAGGCCGTAACCTGTGGGTGTACATGCCAGAGGTTTCTCAACCCATCCGCCTCTCACTCGCCCAGCGACTCACCGGGCTAGTGTCCAACGGCGATCTAGCACGCGCAAATTTCAGCGGTGATTATCACGCCAAGGTATTGCGCACGGAAGCTATCGAGAACCTTGATTATGATGTGCTGGAATTGACCGCCGTGGACCGTTCGGTCACCTATCATCGCGTCGTATACTGGGTGAACACGAATAGCTCGCATCCTTACAAAGCGGAGTTCTATACCGTCTCGGGAAAATTAATGAAGACCTGCTATTACACTGATTTCCAGCAAGTCGAAGGCAGCTTGCGCCCCATGAGGTTAGTTATGAAAGACGCCCTCAAAAAGGACGAGGAATCAGTGCTGGAATACAGCAACATGCAGCGACGTAAAATTCCGGATAAGGTTTTCACCAAGGACTATCTGAAAAAACTACAATAGCGGGAGAAATTTCACATATTCTGCCGCAACGCATCCACCACGGGCATGCGTAACACACGGCGGGCTGGCCACCATGCTGCGCAGGCGGTAGCGATTACACCCACGGCGAAGGCACCGATGACCAATATCGGCACGGGCCGTATCAATGCCGTGTAGCCGCTATTTGAGTTGGGCGGCGGCGGCATGGGGATACCAATCTGAGATATCAGCCACGCCAACGCTAGACCCACTCCCACGCCTATCGCAGCGCCCAGCACGCCTAGTAACAAATTTTCTATCAGCAGCAGTTTGAATACATCACCGTTGCGAGAGCCCAAGGCCAGCATAGTCCCGACTTCGCCGGTGCGTTCGTAGATCGTCATATTGACACTATTGGCCACACCCAACAGCACCATGACCAACACGATGAGCATTAAAATACCGAATTGACGTTGATATAGATCCACGCTTTTACCGTAGAATTCCGCCAATTCGTACCATGTTTTGATATCAAACTCTTGCGCCAACAAGCGTTCGCTTAACGCGTCACGCAGCACATCGGTAGCCGCAGTGTCTGTGAGTCGCAACACCAAGCGATGCGCCTGTTCGGTAAGCAACAACTCTTGTGCCGCCTGCAGCGATATGCGTAAGGCGCGCGCGTCGTAATCGCGCGACATAGTGCGCATGATGCCCACTACCTCGAAATCCAAGGAATTCAGCGCGCCGTCGGGCGTGGTCAGTACCAAAGTGGCATCATCACCAGTACTCAGGCGCAAGGCCTCGGCCACACCCTCGCCCACCAGCATGCCGTAACGATCACTGTCTTCCAATTGACGGCCGGCGAGTATTTCGATGGCACTGCCCAGGCGCGCTTCCTTCTCTGGCTCAACGCCTTCACCGATGATAGGCAGGTCGGCGCGGCCGTTGTTGAGCAGGCCGATGAATTGAATGCGCTGCATCACATCTTCGACTCCCGGCAATTTGGACAATTTTGTAGCCAGTTGCACGGGTTCGGCAAGCATGTAGCGAAACGGCTCTCGCTGTCCATATTCGTGATAACCGCGAGCGTAAACTTGCACATGGCCCAGCTGTGAATGGATGACGCTCTCGCGCAGTTGCACTAACATGTCTTGCACGAAGCCGCCGCTCAAAATCAACCCTACCACGCCAAACACCACCGCCGCCAAGGTTAGCCCAGTGCGCAGTTTGTGACGAAAAAGATTGCGAAACGCCAGCTTCAACATAATGTACTCAACCGTTGTGACGCAATGCGTCGACGATCTCCAGCCGCGAGGCTTTCCAGGCCGGATAAACACTGGCCAGCGTGGCGGTGAGCACCGCCAGCGCGAAGGCACCGGCTAGCAGTGGACCGGTGAGGATGATCTCGCCGGTAAAACCCACCTCCATGCCTGGCGGCGGCGGCATCGGGATGCCGATGGTGGAAATGATCGCTGCTAGTATAGCGCCCAATATCAAACCTAGCACACCTCCAGCGGCACCCAGAACCAGTCCTTCACTCAGAAATTGCCGCATGATTTGCCGACGACGGAAACCCAGGGCCAGCAAGGTGCCGACTTCGCGCGTGCGTTCCAGCACGCTCATGATCATGGTATTAGAGATACTGAGCACGATGACCAGTGCGATCAAGATCCACACTACGCTCACTTGACGCGAAAACAGCGTGACGGTCTTGTTGTAAAAAACCGCCTGCTCATACCAGGGTACCAATTCGTAATCCTGCTCGCTCAAGCGCGCGCGTAACGCGGCCATGGTGGCATCAGTGTGCGCGGTATCGTCTAACAGCACCACCCACACGTGAGCGCCCTCGGTGCGCAGCAACCGCTGCGAGGTGGCTATGGGCATGCGCAGCGCCACGTCGTCATAGGCCTTGACAGATGTGCGAAACACACCCTGCACTTCAAGTTCCACGGCGTTGATACCACCCGAGCCAGTCTTGACTAGCAACACCACTGTGTCCGCCACCTTAACATCCAATGCCGCGGCCAAACCTTCACCCAAAAGTGCTTGTTTTCCGTCACTAGTATCTAAGTCTGTGCCGGCGATCATATACACCTGCGAACTCACGTCGCGCTCAGTGGCCGGCTCGACACCCACGCCGAGAAAAGACACGGTGTTATCACTACGGCTGATCAGTCCGCCGAAGTGCAAACGCGGCGTCACCGTCTCAACATGCAGCGCAGTGCGCACACTCTCCCAATCCGCGGTGTTCTCCGCCAGGCGATAACGAAAGGGATCGGCCACGCCCTCGCGGAAGTAACCGGGCTTGACGATTTGCACATGCCCCAACTGCGACTCAATAGTGGACTCGCGCATGGCCCAGAAGATCCACTCGATGAAACCGCTGGCGATGAGCAGGGCAATTACACCAAAAATGATGGCCACCAGAGCCGACGCGGAACGCGCGCGATGACGAAACACGTTGCGCACGGCGAGATTGAAGTTGCTGGGCGTCATGGTTTACGAGGACTTCCTTGCCACACCACATGATTTACTATAACGGCTCGACGGCGCCGATGCTAAAAACATACGCACAACGTTGTTGAGGCCGCGGGTGGCTGGCGCCGATGTCTGCTATCAAGCCATGGCCACCAGGATACGCCGACCCCCGCTAAAGGCCTTGCGCCCATGGGCGACCCGCCAGTTATCGATCATCAAGAGATCGCCTGCCTGCCAGGAAAAAACACTCGCCCTTTGCCAAAACAACTGCCGAATCGCATCCAGATCCTCATGGCGGATGACACCGCCGTCACCGTAATAGGCATTGGTGGGCAGCGCCTCTTCCCCCAGCATGCGGCGCAAGGCCTCGCCCTTGGCTCCCAGATTGGAGTAATGCCAGAGATCCGCTTGATTGAACCACACCGTCTCGCCCAAGTGGGGATGCAGCACGGCCGCAGGCCTCACTTGACTGGTCCACAGGCTGCCATCGGCCTTCCAGTCATACTCCACGCCGGCTTGCCGCAGATACTCTTCCACCCGGCCACTCTCATCGGTCTCGAAGTGCTCTTGCCAGGATTTACCGAACCCTTTACCGCCATGCATATTCTTGACATAGCGCACCTGCCGCTGAACGAAAGGATCGCGGATCTCCGCCGGCAAGTGGCGAAAGATCTCACGACAATCTGCAATGGGGGTCTCGCCCCCTGAGGTGGGCGCGATGTCGCAATAGAAAAATAAGTGCCGGGGAGGATCCGCCGTATAGGACAGCTCATTGTGCAGGGTAATGTCTTGGTCCGCCGGATATTCAGTGGAGGTATAGATGGTGCTCCGCACCCTGGCACGCTGGGATTGGCCTTCTGTATACGGCAGCAAGCGGGGTTCGAGCGCCTCCACGACGGCCTCGAAATCAGCGGCCCCTGAGAAAGGAAAATCCCTGAACAGAATGGCGCCATGGGTGTGCAAGACGTCTTCGAGCCAGGGTCGGTAACTGGTCGCCCACTCCAAGGCCTGCCCCAATGCCAAGGCGCGCACGGGTTCGAGCAGCACCGGTAGTGGCTGGTCCTGCAGCAAGAATCCGCCACGTACCAGTCCCGCAGGCACAGCCGGTAGTTCCGCGTTGCGCTCGCTCACCCTACACCTTCCTATTGTTCGCCATAATCACTCGGCAACCGAGCGTCGTCCGCTACGGAGCCTCATCCAACACCAACAGGTGCTTACGCACCTTACCGGAGGCGGTTTTCGGTAGGCTCGCCACCCATTGAACAAACGCCGGCACCCGCACGCGGCCCAACTCCCGCGCACAATGGCGCCGAATCTCATCGGCGCTCAGCGTCATATTCTTTCGCAACACGACAAAGGCCGCAATCGCCTCGGTGGTCACCGAATGAGACACCCCCTTGACGGCTACTTCCTCCACTTGGGGCAGCGCCATGATAGCGGCCTCGACACTCAAGGCCGACACGGACTCACCCATGACCTTGATCACATCCTTGCGTCGCCCGGCGATGGTCAGGTAACCCGCATCGTTCAGGAAACCGAGATCCCCACTATGCAACCAGCCGTTCCGCACCACTTTGGTGGTGGTCTCGGGATCTCGAAAATAACCGGCCATGACATTGGGGCCGCGTACCGCAATCTCGCCGATGTCCCCTCGAGCGACAGGCCGGTCTTGTTCATCGAGGATGCGCACCTCCAACCCAGCCAGTGGCTTGCCACAGGACTCGAGGTGCAAGTGACCCTCGGCGCGGGGCATGCACGCCACCCGGGTAGACGCTTCGGTGAGCCCATACATAGTCACCACCTGGCCGGGAAAGCGCGCCACCATCTCAGCCATGAGATCCCGCGGCAAGGCCCCACCGGCGATGGTGATCAGGCGCAGCGCCGGCAAAGACTGCCGCGAAAAGTCCTTGGCCTGGAGCAACAAGGCGGCAACATAAGGGACCAGCGGCAGATGCGTAACGGCGTGCTCCCTCACCACACCCAACAAGGCCTGCGGCGAGAGGATGCGGCGCGTAAAGACGATGGGGGTGCTAAGATAGGTGGCCAAGTGCAAGATGCTCTTGCCATAGGTATAGAAGAGCGGCAAGTTGCCCATCAAACGCTCATCGCTGCGATCGCCCTCCCAGGCGAAGGAACGGGCAATGGCCTGCACCGCCCAGGCCAAATTCCCATGCGTGAGGCACACGCCCTTGACCTGGCCGGTGGTCCCCGAGGTGTGCACGATGGAGGCGATCTGTCCCGCCTGCAGCGGCGGCAACGCCTTCCCCGCCGAACCAGGATCTTCTCCGCGCACGATGGCCGTCACCTGCGTTGCCAATGCCTCTGCATCGCCATGCCCACCGCCCAGCGAGTCGACGATAAGACCATCTCCTGAGGTCTGCACGCCCAGCTCACTTAAGACCCCCCTCTGCCCCGGCTCCGCGATCAGCAGCGCGGCGTCGGCGTTTTGCAACTGCGTCGCCAACTCCTTCCTGCCCAGACCGGGGTTGAGTTCGACGCTGACACCCCCCGCCAGCAATATCGCCCAATACAGGGTCACATAGTCCGACCCATTGTCTGCGAGTAGCGCCACGCGCGGATTAGTGCCGATCCGCGGCGCAAGCAGCGCCGCGATAGCGCGTGCCCGACGCCCCAGCTCAGCATAGCTGAGCACGTCGCCGTCGGTGAGTACCGCGGGCGCCTCGGGCCGCGTCGCCACCGCCGCGCGCAACCAATCACACGGAGAGGTAAAGTCTTTTTCACTGTCACGCAGCGTCACTAGCGTATCCCCACGGCGGCCAACACCAGATGCAACGCATCCATGATGGATTCATCCAAGGGAACGTGATGAAAAGGCCGTATCAGGATAAAGAAGCCGAAGGTTCCCATGACCGCCAGTATATCCAAACCGGTCTTCCAGCCCCCCGTCCAGGGCCGGCGCCGCTTCCGCCCGCGCGCCACCAGATAGACCTGAGTGGCGGCGATGCCGACACCCAGCAGCAAGTAATAGGGAACCGTGCGCATTTCCCGGGCCACGATCTCCATGGTGGTTCCATAATACAGACAGGAATACATCAGATGATAAACCAGGTTACCGAAGCCGGCGGCGGCCAGGGTGGCGACAAAGATACGCAGGCGCGGTGATTTCCTGAAGCAACGCAGGAACACCGGATAATAGAAGGCCTGCACCAGAAATTCCCGATAATAATAAGAATAGCGCTTCCACAGCTCCACCAGGTTGGTGGCCAAGAACGGTTTTTGGAAGTACGGTTCTATGTCGTAGCCGAACAGGCGCCACAGACCGACTTTGAGGTGCGCTACTGCGGTCCACAAAAGATAAAAACTGAGGAATGAATAGATCAAAACACACCACATGGCCCCCACCTCTGGTACCACGCCGGCGCGCATCACATCCACCACGTCGCCATAGCGGGTGAGATGCCCCAAATCCAGGGCATCCATGCCGAGGCGAAAAAGCTTCAGCACCAGAGGCCGGATGCAAAAGAAGAACACCGAGAGCGTAATCAACCACACGCCGGACAAAAAGATTTGATTCTTGTCTCGGGCGAAGAAGGCATTGTTCAGATAAGAGTAGCCGAGGGGAATCCGGCTCAACCAATGAAAATTAGAAAACGTCGCCGGCGTCAGAAAGGTGGCCAGATACTGGAACAAGGGCAGATCCGCAGGCACGCGGCCATCTTTCAGGTCTATGTGATACATGACCACCCGTTCCCATTGCCAGAAGAACAGCAACCAGCCGATGGGTTGCAGGAACGCATCCACCTCGTTAAGGGAGGTCCACCCGACTCCGATGGCGATATAGATTAGTGAACTGTGGGCGATGCCTGGTTGCAACCAGGCGCGTGCCCGGCCTTGCAGGAGGGGGTAGTAGACATAGGCATAGAGGACATAGGACAGAGGCAGCGTGATCGCCACCTTGAGCAAAGAGGCCAGCGGTGTGTCGGCATTGGCCAAGGCGTGTGGCGTCCACGCCGCCGTGGCCAGCAGGGCCAAATAGACCGCTAGCCAGCGGTTGCGGGGCGACGGTGCATGAAAGGTGAGATAGGCCAAGACATGCCAACCCAAGAACAGGGCCAAGGCCGCGACCCCCAGCAACCACCACACGGCAAGGCAGGTCAGGATGACCAGCGGTTGTTTCTTGAACTGCAGCGGCAAGTAATAGACCAGCAGGAAACCGATGGCGGTCAGAAACAGCAGCAGGCGCCGTTGGCCATGATCGCTCACATCGCTGGAACGGTGCATCCAGGACTGAGTCACGAGATGACCGTCGTCGCTGAATATCTTGCCTAGGACCGGATGTTGCGACAGCCATTCCATCGCTGGGGGTGGAAAAAGCGCCATCCACTCGGTCCAAAGATAAGCAATGGCCAGCAGAAAACCCACCACCAGACACGGCACCCAGTGCCGGTGACGGTCATTCGCCCGCCGCACGTTGTCATCGATTTGCGAGTACCGTGTTTGGGATGACATGGCCGTGTGACTGAGGGTCTTTAGGACTTGGAAGTCTTCCTGAGGATTAATTCAACGACAGCCTCCGGCGAGGTGATCTCGCCTAGATCACTGCGTTCGAGCTGCAGGTCGAATTCTTGCTCGAGAAACATCACCGTCTCCAACACCATCAACGAGTCTATCAGCAGGGTATCGCTCAAGGGCGTGTCGGGCGACGCCGCATCGTCTCTAATGGCCCCTTGATCGGCAAAATACTCCATCACCCGTTGTAAGACTTCTTCGCGTGTCATAGGCAAAAGACCACCATGTTTAGACAGATCGACCCTACCAGCCTAGCGCTGCGGAGATAGACTGGGATTTCGAAACAAGCGTAGTTCCGCATATCGGTGACGAGTATGCAACCAGCGCATATGCAACACTAACAGCAATGCGGACACCACAGGCGCCCACCACAGAAAAGCCAGACCGAGCAGCGTAAAGCCGACGAACACTCCGATCACGCCCACGAGAAAACCGTTGTTCTCGTGAAAGAACAACCGGTCCGCGCGCTCGAACAAGGGCAGCATGACCATGAAGAAGCGCCCCGCCCACAACCCGGTGATCGCCACACCGAACGCCGCCAAGGGCAGGGTGTACGCGGCCAGCGGGTCGACCAGCACCCAAGCGAACACGGCATAGTAACTCACCACCCCGGCCAGCAAGGCGGCGCCAGCCGGCAACCGCGTGATCATCAAACCGGCGATGGTGCCCACCATCCAGGCGATGACGATGGTAGCGTAAGTGACATAGGTCGAGGTCACATTGATCAGCAGCACAAAGAAATAACTGAACTGCATGATGGCCAGATGCAGTCCGGTGTAGGTCGCGAACAGATTGAGTTGCTTCATTAGAAATAGCGATCCATGAATCTTTCCAAGCCGCGCCGCAACACCAGATCCAACGCATTGACGGACATCGGCACCGCTTCGGTCAGATAACCATCCACCTGATCCGGGCCGATCACTTCAAGATTGGGCTCAAAGTCGGCCACCGTGGCCCGCACTTGCTCGCCCGTGAACGGCAAGCGGGTGGAGGCATAGGCGAAGCCGCGATCGGCCCGGTCACTGTACACCGCCATGACTTCGGGAAACACCGCGCGCAACGCCGCCGTGACCCGCGCCGGCGTACGGTCGTTGCGTTGCAAGGGTCCGCTCAATTGCACCGCCAGGACACCGCCATCGCTGAGGCGCTCACGGCACAGCGCGTAAAACTCTTTGGCATGGAGATAGGCCTCCTGGATGGTCAGGGGCGAGGGCACATCGACGATGATCAAGTCATAGACCTCTTGGCTGCGGCGCAGGAAATGTTTCCCGTCATCGACCTGCAATTGCCAATTTTCCAAAGCGGCCAAACTCTCGATCGGCGTGAAGTGGCGTTTCCCCGCTTCCAACACGCCGCCGTCCAATTCCACCGAGGTGACCGCGCCGGAATGAGGATACACCTTGGCCACCGAGGACAGCGTGCCGTTGCCGATCAACAATGTTTTGCGTGGTTTAATGATCTGCGCCGGCACCTCTGCGATGAAATAATTGAGCGCCGCGAGATCGGTGGAATTGAGGTTTTGCAGCCCGTCCAAATACAGATACCGCGTCCCACTGCGGCTCTCGATCACTTCCACCTTTTGGTAAGGCGAGTTGACCGAATACAGCACGGTCGGCAGAGTCATGCTGTGTTTGTACATATACAGCAAGGCCGTGCTCTGCCGGTCCAAGATATCCAAACCATAGATCGCGGCGCCGGCTAGCACGCCGTAACACACCGTCAACAGCGGCCGACGCAAAGTCAGATATAGCACCGCCCCCAAGATCACCCAATAGGGCGCCAACAGATAGGTCAGGTGCAGATTCCAACTCAGCATAATGATGATGAAGCCGCTGATGAAACCCGCCAACTCCAAACCATAGTAACGCCGTAACCGACTGCCCGCCGACAGCCGCTCATCGTCCGGCAGCGACACCAAGCGCGGCAAAAACATGGCAAAGACCGTGTTGAAGATCACGGCATAGGAAAACAGCAAACTTAAATAGGCGACCCCGCCCGCATCCCAGGAAGCAAACCAGGCCGCCAACCAGCGATAGGAGAACGGAAAAGTGAGGTGCAGGAAAATGGAGACGATAAACAGACGCCGGAACCAGCGCGCCGAAAGACGCAGCGCCACCACATAGCCGACCGATAAGCCGAAGAAGAACGACGCCGTCACCAGCACGATGACCACTTCCTCGCCATACAGAATGGAAACGAAGTCGCGGATCATCAAGAACTGCGCCACGCTGAGCGCCGCGCCGATCAAAAACAGCAATAAATAGCGCTTCCAATCATCGCTGGCGGCGTCGGCCACGCCATGGCTGGATAAGGCGGTCGTCTGGGAGGGTGCACTCATGGTGTCAGCTTACTGAATATATCAACCCGTTCACAACCGCCTGAGCGGAAACGCCATGCTGGCATCACAAAAAAATCAGGCGGCGCTTTGAGCACCGCCTGAATTGGGTCTCACGTCGAAACAGTCGACGCTAACCTATTTGAACAGACTCATAAAGCTGTCTACAAACTCGCCGTTCGAATCAGACGAACTGTCTGAGGACGAGCTGTCTGAGTCTTTATCTTTGTCCTTATCTTTATCTTTGTCTTTATCTTTATCCTTGTCCTTATCCATATCATCGGGGGCGCAGCCGACGCACGCTTCACCGAAGTAATTGGCGGGGTCGGTGTCAAAGACGGGAATGCCCCCACCATCGGCGTCGATCCTACCGATATTGGTGTGCTGGCCGACCTCCGCCGCGACAGGACCCACCACACACTCCTCGATATCACCCGGATTCGGGAGATCGGGGAACACGCAGCTGGACACAGTCACCATATCGTCGCTCAAGGACAGGGCGGTCAAAGGTACGGGACCGGTGTTCTCCACCACGAACCTGAAGAACACGTCCGTTATGCAGGGACCCGCGTCGTGATCCTTGTCCTTGTCCTTGTCCTTGTCCTTGTCTTTATCCTTATCACCTTCACCACCGGAGCTGGTGCTCAGGGTCTGGCTGCTATCACCATCTTTGTCACTTTCACCACTGGTGTGGCTGCTATCACCATCTTTATCTTTATCTTTATCTTTGTCTTTGTCTTTGTCCTTATCGGAGTCGCCAGGACCACGACACACGCTGGCGATAGGACCGGTGACGGCATTCGCATCCACCCAGATACGATCGCCATTCAAATCCACGCCCACTGACACATACTTAATGAGGTCGATTTCTGGCGGCAGCGCATTGCAGTAATGGCTGGGATCGCTATCGCTGTCACCCGGGACGCTCACCGTCGCGTTGTTCACGTACGCGGGGCGCTTGACACCGGTCTGATTCGGATCACATCCCAGCTCCGTGGGCGTACCCGGGGAGTTGACCAGATCTAGCACCACGCCATCTTTGACGTAAGTCCATATCTCGCCGGGGCTGAGGATATTGTCACCCCCGACATCGCTGGTCGGATCGAACTCCGCCAAACCGATGGGCCCAACCACATCGTCACTCAATGACACTTGGCCAAAGGTGAAGGGCACATTGCCGGTGTTGCTCACGATATAAGTCCAAGACACCGCGGCGCCAGGCACCAACTGAGGCACGCCCACATCGTCAGCGCCATCGGCTTGAATGCCGTTGGTCAGCTTTTCGACGTCTATACCCGGACCCGGCTCATTGCAGTAATGGCTGGGATCAGAATCAGTCACGCCTCCCGCGACCACCGTGGCGATGTTCAGATACGCCGGCCGCTTGATGCCCGTCTGGTTGGGATCGCAACCCGGCTCGGTGAACAATCCGTTGGGATTGAGGAGCAAGTCGGCCACCGTGCCCGTCTTGGCATAGCGCCACTCTTCGCCTGGCGAGAGGATGCCATCGTCGTTGACGTCGGAAGTCGAAATGAAGTCCGCGGCGCCGAGGGTCCCCACAACGTTGTCATTCAAGCCCACTTCGGCAAAGCTGAACGGGACGTTGCCGGTGTTGGTCACCAGATACATCCAGGTCACCACTGCACCCGGTGCCAATTGGGGCACGTCGGCATCGTCTGCACCATCGGCTTGATTGCCGTTGGTCAGCTTCTCGACATCGATGCCCGGATTGGGCTCGTTACAGTAATGGCTGGGGTCGGTGTCTGAGTCGTCCGGTACGGTGACCGTACCGATATTTTCGTAAGCCTCACGCACGCCCGGACCGGTGCTGTCGTCACCA
>CALZJG010000128.1 GCA_945787555.1 uncultured Chromatiaceae bacterium
CGCACAAAATCCGGGGACCGGCGCAGGCATCCCCTGGTAAGGGGCATGGCCCGGGCAGGCATCAATTCACCAGCTATGCCGAGACCGAGCCGTAGCGACGAGTTCGAACCTAACCTGGCGCTATTCCTGCTGGCCGGTAAACACTGGTTCGTGCCGGCCCTCTTCGTCACGCGGAAAGGGAGTGCACAGCGCCACGCTCATGCCCCGCCCTGAAATACGCGAAATTTTCGTAATAGGTTTCCCGAGTGTTGCCTGCGTCCCAACCAGGCAAACCCAGGATAGGCAGCGGGGATAAGTCCTTGGGCGCTTGCAGTGCCACGCCTGCGGCGAACAACTGCGCCAGGCGCTCATCCAGCGCGCCCACTTGCGCCTCCCTGCCCGCGCGCATGAATGCCGCATCAACCTGTAATAGGATGCAATTGGCTGTCATCCCTATGTAAGGCGCTAGACCCTTTTCATATAACGCATGTCCGAACACCACGACGCCGAGCTTATCTGCCAACTCAGCACGCCGCCGCCAGAATAGTTCCTTCCAGCGAAATTCGCGTATCGATTGCAGTAAGCCGGCATCGGAGGAATACACCACCGCGCCACCTTCATCGAACAGCGACAGCATGTTCTCCAACGGCGCGCGGCGCCCCGACATCGCCGCGCCGCTCAAGCGCTGCCGCGCGGCAGGATAGTGCAGCGCATTGATGGCCGCTTTGGTCGCGGGAAACAAGCGCCAAGTGAGAAACTGAAAAAAGTCGTGCCAATTCTCGCGCCGCGTCTGCAATTCACCCGTCAAATAAATACGCGGTGCATAGTGCGCCTCGAAGCAATTCGGCTTACCGTCTTGGGGAACGATACGCAACGGCTGACCTGTTGCAGTCAACACTGTCGCGGGTTGCTGCAAAACACGCTGATAATCCTCCAGCGACGGCCACTGCGGGTAGGACTCGAACCGCTTGGCCCAGGTCGATAAGGGCGCATACATAGGCGAGCACGCAGCGAAAGCGGTATCCCAAGGCCTAAGCGCGCGAGCCGGCATTATCGCTCCCACACTCGTCATGGCACGCCGCCCTCAAGCCAGCTTGTTGGGCTCATCCGCCTTCTTCACTCGTATTTTACTGCCGCCTATCTCCTGGCCATTGAGCGTCTTGATGGCCACCTTGGCATCACCCGCATGCGGCATATTCACAAAACCGAAGCCCTTGGACTGGCCGGTGACCGGGTCCATCACTACCGTCAAAGACTGCACGGCGCCGAAACTGCTGAACAGCGCCAGCAACTCTTCTTTTGTGGTGTCACGCGCCAAGTTACGCACCAGAATCTTCATCACCCCTCCACAGGCCGCAACGCGGCCACGTGATCACTGCAATCGAGCATACCGCCCACCATTACACCGCCGACGTAGCAAGCCACAGGGTGTGCCGGGCTCCCTTGCGCACTGCGCCACGCGCCCGCACACGCACCTCCTCCACCTCGAAACCCACCTTGCGCAAGCGCTGGGTAAAATTTCGATCCGGCCCCGCCGACCACACCGCCAACACCCCTGCAGGCCGCAGCGCCGTCAAGGCCGTGCTCAAACCCTCCACAGAGTACAACCTATCGTTTCCCGGGTGGGTCAACCCCTCCGGACCGTTGTCCACGTCCAACAGTATCGCATCATAGGCTTGCCGTTGTGCCTGCAAGCAGCGCGCGACATCCCCCACCTGAACGCGCACGCGCACATCTTCGAGTGGGTGGCCAGCCAGCGCCCCCAGGGGACCGCGGTTCCACTCGACCACCGCCGGCAGCAACTCCGCCACCACCACCTCGGCCGTGGGCCCGAGGGAGCGCAACGCGGCCGCCAAAGTAAAACCCATGCCCAAGCCACCGATCAAGATTCGAGGTCGTTCGCACGCGACCAGGCGCGCGCAGGCCAACTCCGCCAGCGCCTCCTCCGAGCCATGCACGCGACTGTTCATCAACTCGCCGCCGCCGCCCGTGATGCGGATGGAGAACTCTTCACCGCGTTGAAACAAACGCAGTTCACCGCCACGATCAGGCAACGGCGCGCTATCGAGTAGAACCCAAGGAATCATGGGCGGCTCCGGGTGCAAGTGTTGAGGGAGACCATCATACGCAAACCTCAGCCAAGTAAGCAGCGAAGATAGTCGTAACCAGCCATTTTCGCCCACAGTGGGCGCACTGAGCCCGGAGCTTATCTCGCTTGAAAACACCTTCGGCCGCCGCGCCATCGATGCACATATGCACCTATCCCTGCCTCATAACTGTGGGAGGTACTCGCCACATCCCCTTGCAAGAGTCACGAAAACGACATCTTACCGCGCTACAAAGTGATCGTCGTCAATTGGCAGGAACTTTGCCTATGCTTCAGAGACAACGACGCCTTAGGTCTATGAAGCAGTATGAGTACCACCAGCTATATCCGCGTCATCGAGTGCTAGCATGAATATCAATCGGCAAAACACGAGTTGATGACCTCGATACTGTCCAGCATCGGCGAAGAGCCGGTGCCTGATGAGAAACTCACGCAATGCAAGGCCATGGAACGTCTCGGCGAAACATAGCCCTTTCTCGAACTGCTGTACGTACTGGACACCGACGGCACGCACATCAGCGAGAATGTCGCCATCGAAAGCAAACATCGCACCGCCTATCAAGGCAAAGGGAGGGGCCATAGCCTACGGCCCTACTAGCGCCTGACGCATGACGCATGACGCATGACGCAGAAGGCGTGATCGTCACCGAGACCCATCTCTCCTCTAACAACTGCAAGCTGCGCATCAGCGCCACCACCCGCTGGCCGCTCGAGGAATAGCGAGGGTCACGGCTATCTGGTGCTGGACATCAACTTGGGCAAGACCATCGAATTATTGATGGGCGACACCGAGCGCCGCAAGTTTCAGCCATTGTTCAAAGCTGTCTACAGCATCATCGCCGCCTGTCTGTTGGTGGACGTCGCGACGCCGTTACCTTCCGCTTTCAGCGTAAGCGCGCAACTCCTGTTCGGCGACGACACGGGGCCGCACAGTCATCTCAAACCCTTCTGCGCCATCATCTTTCTCGCTTTGGGACTGGCGGTGTTCGATCTTGGCAAAACCACCTTGGAAGAAGAAGTGCTGATGCACGAGGACCTCTTCTGCCACAGCTCGACTCGCCGCACCATCACACGCTTCATCGCCGCGATACTCATCGCCGTTTACATCAAAGCCTTGTTGCTGATGTTCAAGTCAGCCTTGGGCGATGGTGAATATCTGATTCGCGCGGGATGGATGATGCTGGCGGCGGTCGGCCTGCTCATCGGCTTGGGGCTATATGTCTTTCTCGGCGCTAAGGCGGAGGCCCTGCTATACCACACACGGAAAAGATAGCGCCCAGGCTCGCAACGATAAGTCTGCGCTGGCGTAACGATTGCGAGAATGACTGAAACGTCCTCTGACATCGCCCCCTAATCAAGGTCTGCCCGCCTATAGTGACTACACGCCCTCATCCACTAGCCGGGGAAGGGAGCTTGAGGGACAGCAGCAATTAGCAGTGCCTTCCCTTGCTACGGAGAAAGCGCCTATCAGATAATTCATTCACAACTAAACAGCGCGTTAAGAGAGCGCCTACAAATCACCATCAATGTCTAGGCTCGTCCTTTTCGCCCTCGTGCTTGCCACCCTCGTGATGCGCGCCACGTTGAGCTTTCTTTTCGTGAATAGTCTTGGTCATTTTCATGCAGCGCACCATCCACTCGTCCAATTTCTCGCCTTCCATGCCATGCTGCACGCCCATGGCCTTGCACTGATCTTCCAGCAAGGGTTGCTCCTCAGCCAGCGCCGACCAAGATATTATCGACAGACTCAACGCCACGGCACCTAAGACAATTTTCTTCATTATCAAATACTCCTAGTTAGTGGACAAACTCATAGACAGCGAGACAGCGGCTGGCATGCGATGGCGCACTGTAAACCGGCGTGGGACGACTGTCGATGAGGGGGTCCCCCGCCGCCGTCACACGCACCCGATCACTGCTTAGACTCTGAAGACGGCACGAGTTCGTCCTTCTGAGAGTCGATATCGGACTCGAACAGGTCCTGTAATTCTTCAGCTGCATCTTTCACGCTTTGGATCAGTTTGGTTTCATCGTGATGAATCGCATTTTGCTTGATCAACGTCTTTTCATCATGCGCGTTGAATTTCTCTATGGTCGCTGCCACCTCCGCCTTATCCAAACCAAAGCTGCACAGCACTTGCTCGGCCAAGCGCAAGCTAGAAAAGTAGGTTTCGCGCACGAACACCTTGACGCCCAAGTCCATCAACATATGCGCGTGATGGCGGTTGCGCGCCCGCGCATAGATCTCGACTTTTGGAAAATGCGATTTCACCGTCTCGGCAATTTTTAGCGAAGCTTGCACATCATCGACGGCCAACACCAATATCCTGGCCTGTTCGACATGCGCAGCGCGCAGCAAATCAATACGCGAGGCATCACCGTAATAGATCTTGCCGCCAAATTTGCGTACGAAATCCACTTGCGATGAGCTTATTTCCAACGCAGTAAAGGGAATGTTCCTGAGCCGCAACAACCGGCCGACGATTTGTCCGACACGTCCAAAACCGGCGATGATCACCGGCGTACCCGGGTCGTCGATGCGATCGAACGCCGGCTGTTGTTGCCCATCCAGCCATGGCCTCAATAGCTTCTCATTGCACAAGAACAATAGCGGTGTGGCCGCCATGCTCAAGCTGACCACCAACAATAAGGTGTCCACCAAGGCTTGATCGAGGATTTGATAGGCCGTCGCCATCGTGAACAAGACGAAAGCGAACTCGCCCCCCTGCGGCAGCACAAAAGCCAAGTTGCGCGCACACCGCGCCGGAAGTTGGAAGACCCGCCCGAGCACATAAAGCACACTGAACTTGATGGCCAGTAAGCCGGCGACCAAAGCCACAATCACCCCAGGTTGCGAACTCAACAAACCGATGTTCACCGACATGCCGACGGCGATGAAAAACAATCCAAGCAGCAAACCTTTATAGGGCTCAATATTGGCCTCGATGCCATGCCGATACTCCGAATCGGCGAGCAACACGCCCGCCACGAAAGCGCCCAGCGCCATGGACAGGCCGGCCGCCTCCATCAACAATGTAGACCCGATCACCAGCAAGAGACTGGTGGCGGAAAAGATTTCATGACTCCCCGAGGCGGCGACCAGCCGAAACACCGGCCGCAATAGGTAATGTCCGCCCACCACCAACACGACTATGGCGAACACACCGGTGAGCACTTTCTGCGTCACCTCCTCATCACCCACCTCCATCCCGCTGGCGCCCAGCAGCGGCAACAATGCCAACATAGGGATGACCGCCAGATCCTGGAACAGCAAGATAGCGAAGGCGGAGCGGCCATGCAGGGTGTTGAGTTGTTTCTTCTCGGCCAGCAATTGCAGCACGAAGGCTGTCGAAGACAATGAAAGGCCAAGCCCGACGACGAGCGCGCTGGTCACGGGCAGCCCCAAGAGCCAGGCAACACCAGTCAGCACGATAGCGGTAGCCAGCACTTGCACTAAACCCATACCGAAGATGGAACGCCGCAACACCCACAGGCGGGACGGCTGCAATTCCAAGCCGATGAGGAACAACAACAGCACCACGCCCAGTTCCGCGAAGTGTAGGATCTTATCGACGCCAGTGATCAAGCCCAAGGCCCACGGACCGATCACCACGCCCGCCATCAAATACCCCAATACCGAGCCGAAGCCGAGTTTGTTGAATAGCGTCACCGCAATGATAGCGGCTGCGAGGAGGATAGCGGCTTCTTGCAGAAAACTCATGGCTCCGACCTTCGTAAATCGACTATCACAAGATTACTCGCTGCAGGCGTTCTGCGCATCATCGCTGTCAAACCGCCAGATGACGACAAGCGAGACCAACACGATCAGATCATCTGCTTGCCGCCCTAGACACCTGCGCATCGAATCCGAGCAACCACCACCCACTTTAGTCACCCATGCACGGCAGGACAAAATCCGGTATCCGGCATGGTGACACGTTCGCTACCGGCGACGTTGAGCGCAGATCAGATCGCTGCCTGCTGGACCGTATTCGCTCAAAAACGACAGCCCGCACTGGGCGGGCTGTTGCGAGTCACTAAGACATTGGGGCTATTCGAGGGCTTCGGTCTCTGTCTCTTGTTCCCAGAATTTCCACCACGGCTTTTTACCCATGCGTGGCTCACCCTCCACGCTCTGACCTTTGTGTTGTTCCATAATCTGTTTGCGCTCGTCACGACGTTCGCGCATCTCCTGGCTCATATCTCGCCCTTTGCCCTGGGCCTCAGCCGTGTCATCACCGACATTTTTCATTTTGTTTTTGCGCTTGGCCTTATCGTCGTCTTGATCATCACCCGTCATGTCTGCATCACGATCCTTGGCGTGATCCATGATGCGTTTGTCGCGCGACTTGTCGGCATCGCCATGCCGCTTGCCGGCTGACATCGCGCCCTCAGGGTGATCCGCGTCATCGCCTTTGTTCTTCATCTTGTTCTTGTGTTTGGACTTATCCCTATCCTTATCTTCATCATCGCCCAACATTTCTCCATCATCGTCCTCGGCGTGGTCCATATGCTTATCGCGGACCTTTTTGGCCTTGCCCTGCGCCATTTCACCCTTACCGCGATCCGCATCGGCGACCAACCAGCGGCTGTCTGCCTTCTCCTCGGCGTGCGCGACCTGTAACAGAATGGACGTGACAAGCAAGGAAAGTGACAATGCGATTACGTTTCTCATGAACAACTCCAAATGCGGGTTTGATGGATCCGACCTATGTTTTCATAGCAGCACAGCCTGCCTCAATACCACAGGATGGGATATGACAATCTTTTACAGCGAGACTTTATATATCGGCAGTCTATGGACGCTCCTGGACGAGTCATTACGGACTGGATGGGTCAGCGCAGCGCCATCCTCCACCACGCGCCGCCAGGCACTACTTGCATGACGCTATTGACATGTCACTCCGCCGGCTCGCCAAGAGCGCAACTGCGATAAACAAACTGAGGTCGAACGGTTCCTCACGAGCTGCATGACAACATTGAACAACCGGCCCGGTTACGCGCCCATTCTGGGCGGCGTTGGGTGTACAACTCGCGGCCCGGCTGATCGTCGTAGGGATGGCGCAGCACCTCTAGCAGCTCTTGAATAGCCGTTGCATCACCTTGCTCGGCCCGGTCTATGGCCTGCTGCGCCAGATAATTGCGCAACACATAGCGCGGATTGACCGCCTGCATGCGCACGCGCCGCTGCTCGTCAGGCTGCCCCTCTTGCTTGATGCGCGCGGTATAATGCGCCAGCCAATCATTCAATGCCGCTGCGGACGCCCCCCGCTTGGCCTCGTCATAAAAGGCCTCGCTGAACAGCATGAGCGTCGGCGCAGCCGCCTTCACCTCACCCAGCGCGCGGAAAAACAGCGTCATATCGATCTCATACTCGTGCAACAAGACGTAGAGCGCGTGCATCAGCTCGACATCCTCGTCTCGGCACTCAGTTAATCCCAACTTAGCCGCGACATGGAGACGCTCCGCCGTTTTATAAGTATCGACATAGGTCTGCAATCCCGCGTGCAAGGGATCGAGGGAGGTGAAGAGTGGCGCCAAGGCGCTCGCCAAGCGGCTCAGATTCCAAGAGGCGATCTGTGCTTGCTGGCCGAAGCTGTAACGCCGACCTTGCGCATCGGTAGTATTGGGCGTCCAGTCGAGATCAAAATTATCGATCCAGCCATACGGCCCATAATCGATGGTCAAACCAAGGATGGACATATTGTCGGTGTTCATCACGCCGTGCACGAAGCCCACCCGCATCCAATGGGCGACCATCACAGCGGTACGCGCGCACACTTGCGCGAACCACGCCGCGTACAGCGCTTCCTCCTCGCCTCCACCCGGCTCGGCATAAAGCTCGGGAAAATCACGTCGTATCGTGTAGTCCACCAACTGCTTCAGCAGCGCGCTATCGCGACGCGCGGCCGGCAGCTCAAAATTACCGAAGCGGATAAACGACGGCGCGACCCGGCACACGATCGCGCCCGGCTCGGGCGCGGGTCGTCCGTCGTAGAACATATCCCGTACCACTTGCTCACCGGTCGTCATCAGACTCAAGGCGCGAGTGGTGGGCACGCCGAGGTGATGCATAGCCTCGCTGCACAGGAATTCACGCACCGACGAGCGCAACACGGCGCGCCCATCGGCGGTGCGCGAATAAGGCGTCGGACCGGCGCCCTTGAGCTGCAACTCCCAGCGCTCGCCCGCCGCATTAATGGTCTCGCCCAAAGTGATCGCGCGGCCATCGCCGAGCTGGCCCGCCCACTGCCCGAATTGATGACCGCCGTAGTTGGCGGCGTAGGGCGTCATCCCCTCGATCAGCGCATTGCCGGCGAATACCTGGGCAAAGCGCGGTGTGGCGACCTCCGACTCGTCTATGCCCAATAGTGCCGCCACCTCGCGCGCATGCGCGAGCAGCTGCGGCGCGACCACCGGTGTGGGCTGCACGCGTGAATACAGCGCGCCATGCACTTGTCGGCGCTGCGCCCCGTCGTCTGGGTCGCCGGGCAAATCTCGCACAAAGGTATTGTCGAAGCGTAGGGACTGCATCTAATCAGCACTCATGAAAATCTGTTGGGTGGGCAATGCTAGAAAACACCGCAAGCCTGTGGGAGTGATCGTAAAGGGTACCGCACCTATCGCCAGTGAAAGGAAAATAGAGCCGCACAGCGTAGTCTAGCATCTCGCCGTTAGCGAGAGTCTTGATAGCAGAAACTCAATGAGGCGTCATACCAGTCATACTTAATGCAACAAATTAGGGCAATATTCTCGCCCCGCCGCCTGGGCGCGTCACACGCTACTCAACCACGCCTTGCGATCGGCGCGCCTCCAGCCAACGTTGAATGGCGGCGATTTCCGCTTGCACTAAGGTTCGCCCTTGCGCCGTGACCTGCTCCAGATATGCTGAGATTTCACCATGGAGTGTCTCGCCGGCGGTGTTTTCAGCCAGTTCCTCCGGCGTGACTTCCTTGAGCTCGTCGAGGGTGGTGTCCAGCACCTTGCGGGGCTTCTCTATGAGCTTGCGGTGTAATGCCAGGGCAGTGACGAAGAATAAGAAAATAACATACGGCGTAAAGTACGCGACGATGGCCACGATTTCCGGGGTCGACTCAGGTTTGCGCACGGCGGGCACCACGACGAATAATTGAAATGAAAGTAGCGACAGGCCAACAACGACGGCGATCACCGTGAAGCGCAGATTCTTCTTTTGTATAACAGCGCGGTCCTGCGCGGCTTGTTCGCGCACGCGCAGGATATCAACTTGCGCGGGTGGAACCCGGGTGATGTCGAACTCTAAGGACATGTCGTTCTCCGGTCATATTCTGTCTGCGCGCCAGCTAGGTTTTCACCACGGCATTACACTGCAGTATGGCGACCTATCATTTCTAGCGGCCTCGGCTAGAACGAATCATTTTTAGCACATTTCGGCGCCGCGTTAAATCCACTCTCGGGCTAAATCATAAATGTGATGCCCCCTCGGTCTCGTCTCGGTTCTGCCAGCGTCGCAGGTTGTGAGTACTGGGCGTCGCATCCCATCAATCACTGTCGAAGGGAAAAAATACCCACGATTTACAAGCTACGCCTTACGCACCTAATCTCGAACAACCCACACGAGGCAAGGAGGCCAATGTCCGAAATTGCACTGTACGCCACCTCAATCGGCATGGCCGAGGTGTTGTATCGAAATTGATTCGAGACTAAGCCTATTTCTCAGTATTGTTAGACATGAAGCCTATCTCCATACGTTCGCATCCACTCATCGACCTTCTGCGCAGAAACAGCAGTAATTTCTTCTTCAATCTGCTTGATGTTATCGCCCTCGATCACATATCTTGCCTCGCCCTCGACTACCAGATCGGGCGCCCCGGCGAGCGTGTACGTACACCGCCACCGCCGAGATAAGCGATTTCCTATTACCTCCGGCGCAGTGAGCGCGACTAGTGTGCGCGTATCGAATCGCCGATCAGTATTCGCGACGTCAGCTTTCAGAAAAGCAATGATTGCCTTGCGACCCTCACATATTTGATCTGGACCGCCAACATTCAGATACGTTGCGTCTTCGGCAAGGTACTTCTCTAGCCTAGACCAATTGTCATCTCCTACCGCGGCCTCGAAACCGGCCGCGAAACCCTCGAATGTATCGGCGATCCCCATGTGCATACCTCATGCGCTTTTGGTTCGAGCGACAACACGCCAACCTCGTAGCTTGATGGGCTGAAGTTAATAAGGCCCATTTCCTCACATGACTGACATAATCATCAATTCCATTAACCTACAGAGCTTGGCATCAACCGGCGTGTTTTCTAAGCCTTTTTGACGAATTCCGACTTTAACTTCATAGCGCCGAACCCATCGATTTTGCAGTCAATGTCGTGACCACCTTCAACGAGTCGAATGTTCTTGGCCTTCGTCCCCACCTTGACCACCGATGAGGCGCCCTTGATCTTCAGATCCTTGATAACCGCGACGGTGTCCCCATCGTTGAGAATATTACCGTGAGCGTCTTTTACAACGCACTTAGTATCGACGCTTTCCGGCCCCGCGTCTTTTGACCATTCGTAGGCGCACTCAGGGCAAATGAACAAACCGCCGTCTTCATAGGTGAACTCTGAACCACATGCCGGGCACTTGGGTAAATCGCTCATTATCTATCCGGTACCTAATAAGCTAAGAGAGTCTCTCTCCGAGAGACGGCATATTTCAAGTCTGATCCTGTCGGTGGCGCCGAGCACTGCAGGGTGGCCTTTTCTTTGAGTGCTTTCTTCTGGTCGCGCAAAAGAAAGTGCCTCGCCCGCGGGGGCGAGACCCCGCATCAAGTACAGACGATCCGGAAGCTACAACAAATCATTCGGCGGAACGCCCATTGGGCTTCGGCCCTACGAACTCAATTTATTGCTCGCGCGCCGATCTCACTGAATTCGCAAAAAGACCGATCCTATTCGACACCAGCGCTTGGGGATGATCCAGCCCGAACGTTGTTACCGTGTAAGCATCCATGCTAGACATCTTCATTTTCACCGTCCGCGCCGCTGCCAAGCAGCTCGAAATCCTCCCATGTCATTACAAATCGCCGAGAAGAAAGCGCAAATGGCTTGCGGGCGTGCACTGTCGACACATCCGGCGATATCTCCGACTCCCAAATCACGCCATCCATATTCAGCCCCAGTGCCCGAATAATCACAATATCCGGCACCTCCACGTGCAACACCACCTCATCAGGGTGCCATGAAGTCCAATAAAACCCCAACGCCTGCAATCCCTCAGTCATCGATACCGAAGCCCGCATCGGCGACTGAGTTACCTCCACCGAGCTATCGAAATCACTGCGCAATACCTGCGGACCCGGCACCATCGCCGCGCACCCACCCACCAGCGCAGCCAATATCAAAATCAGAATCCTCATATCCACGCCCTCCTATAGCCCTGGCAACTACGGCCTGACACCGCGCAACTCGCAATTGTGAACCGCATCACGGAAACAACTATTGGTTGTTGACATGCGAGTAGCCCGGATTGCTCTAACGCTGCATTCGGGTTGCAAGCCAACAAACGAACAAGGCCAGCGTGTTCGCTGGCCTTATACTTGGTGACACCCAAAACCGGCGCCCCTATTTTGCTTTCGCTTTCGCCTTGGCCTTCGCACTCCGCCGCAAGCGCGACAACAAGCGCCGCGCCATTTCCCCGAACAACTCGGTCTGGGTCGGGTGCGGATGAATGGCTTGCGCCACCTGCTGCAGCGTCATGTCGGCGGAGACCATCATCACCGCTTCGCCGATCAGGGTGTCCGCGTGGTCGGCGAGGAAGTGCACGCCGACGATGCGATGACTGGCACGGTCGGCGACGATCTTGATGAGGCCGAGGGTCTCGTTGGTGATCATAGCCTTGGCGTCGATGGCCATGGGCACTTTGACTTCCACGGCGTCGATGCCTTTGGCCTTGGCTTGATCGACAGACAGACCGACGAAGGCGGCTTCGGGACGGGTAAAGATGACACCGCAATCCTTGTCCTGGTCGTACTTCATGTCTTCGCCGAGGATGGTGGCGGCGGAGACGCGACCTTGTTGACCGGCGGTGTGGGCCAGCATGTAACCGCCGATGACGTCGCCGACGGCGAAGATGTGCGGCACGCTGGTGCGACAACGCGCATCGACTTTGATGACGCCTTGGTCGCTGGCAACACCGGCCTGATCCAAGTCCAAGGGTTCCAGCACCGGGCGCTTGCCGGTGGCCATCACCACGTAGTCGCAGGCGACCGTGGTCTTCTTGCTTTCGGTGTCTTCGAAGATCAGCTCCATCTTGCCGGGCTGGCCTTTGATCTCGCTGACCTTGGCGCCGGTGTGGACGGTGAGGCGCGCATCGTCGTTGAGGATCTGAGCGAGGTTTTTGGCGATCTCCGGCTCAACTTCAGCGAGCAGGCGCGGCTGGGCTTCCACCAACACCACTTCGCTGCCGAAGTCCTGAAAGATTTGCGCCATCTCGACGCCGATGGCACCACCGCCAACCACGGCTAGGCTCTTGGGCACGTCCTTCAACCACCATACGGTGTCGGAAGTGAGCACGCCGCCGCTTTCCACGCCCTCGCGCGCACCGGGAATGGGCGGTACGAAGGGTGGCGCGCCGGTGGCGATGACCGCGCAACCGAAGGTGACGTGTTTACCCTGACTGCGGTCGCCGGGTACGGCACGGGCATGACGTTCGCTCTGGTTGTTCGAGGTGTCGACGAACACGCGGTGCTCGGTCTCAAAGGAGGCATAGCCTTGAATGACTTTGATCTTCACACCGGTGTCGGTCTTCAGCGCCATCTCGCCGCGCGTCTCCAACACCTTGCGGCGAGTGGCTTCGAGCTTGCCCCAATTGACGCGCGCCTCGGTGGTACCTTCGATGCCGAGGTGCTCATCGTGGGCGCGATCACGCATGCGATCGGCCGCCGCACGCCACGCCTTGGACGGGATACAGCCGCGCCACAGGCATTCGCCGCCCGGCAGCGGGGCGTCGTTGATCATCGCCACTTTCAAGCCGTGCTCGGCCAGATCGCGGGCGCAGTCTTCGCCGCCGGGGCCACCGCCGATCACGACGACGTCGTAATCCCAATCGCCTTCGGGGATGGCGGAGCCCAACGGCCCGATCCACTCTTCCGGCTGCTCGATCTTGTTCTTCAATGTACCCAGGAACAGCGCCACGTCGGCGCCATTCACCACGCGATGATCGGCGGTGATGGTGAGCGGCATGCCGTCCTTACCCGCCGAGGAGATGGCGAGGATGGCCGCCGTGCCGGGCGTGGGAATGGCGTCGAAATAACTGACGCCCAGCATGCCCATGTTGGAGACCATGAAAGTGGGGTTGGCGTATTCCTCGGGCGCGAGACGGCGCTTGCGGGCGCGCTCGACCAGGCCGCCCCAGGCTTGATTTAAATCTTCCAATTCGGTGGATTCGCAATGGCGTAGCACAGGCACCACCAAGCCACCGCCGTCGGCGGCCACCGCCATGCCGATGTCGATGTTGTCGCGCTCGACGATCTTGTCCACCGGCTGATAACAGGCGTTGATGCGCGGATGGGCTTTGATCGCCTCGGCGCAAGCCTTGGCGATCGCCACGGTGACCGACACGCCCTTCTTCTTGGCGGCTTTGATCAAGGCACCCGGTTGCGCATTCACGCTGACGCGGAAGGTGGGCATAGTGAGCGAGGCGGTCATGGAATGGCTCACCGCCTTTTCCATCGAGGTCATGGGACGACCCTCACCGGGCACCTGGATCTCGGGCATCATGTGCGCAGGCATGGCCGCCACCATCTCGGCGGCACGGTGCACGGGCTGCGCCTTTAGCACATCGTCGGCGACGATCTCGCCGTCGGGGCCGCTACCTCGCACGTTGTTCAAATTCACGTGCAATTCGCCGGCGAGTTGGCGCGCATAAGGCGTGGCTAGTTTGTTGTCGGGACGCGGCGCCGGCGGCGCGCCACCGGGCAACGCTGGCATGGGAGCGGCAGCAGCGCGTATAGCCGGCGCGGGCGTGCTGGCAGCCGGCTTAGGTGCCGCTTCTTTCTTGGCCGGCGCCCCACCGGCGGCGATGCTGCCCTGCTGAACCTGATCTTCGCTTTCCACCAAATAGGCCAGCGCGCCGCCGACGTGCACCGTACTGTCCACGTCGGCGCGCGGGCCAGAGAGTACCCCTTCACGGAACACCTCGACGTCCATCACCGCCTTGTCGGTCTCGACCGTGGCGACGATGTCACCGCGGGAAATCTTGTCACCGAGATTCTTCTCCCAGCTCACCACCAAACCTTCGGTCATGGTGTCGGAGAGCTGCGGCATCTTGATGGTGTAAGTGGCGCCGGCGGGCGCCTCGGGTTCGGCGGACGCCTGTGCAGCTACATGATGTTCTTCAGCGTGCGTGGGCGCAGGCTGGGCAGGGGTCGCCTCTTTCTTGGCGGCGGGCTGGACGGCCGGCGCGGCATCCGCACTCTGCACCTCGTCGGCGCTCTCCACCAAATAAGCGATAGCCTCGCCGACGTGGACGGTGGCATCTACCGGCTCTAGGGGACCGGACAGGAAACCAGAGCGGAACACTTCCACATCCATTACCGCCTTGTCGGTCTCCACCGTCGCGACGATGTCGCCGCGCTCGATTTTGTCGCCGATGTTTTTTTCCCAGCTGACCACGACGCCTTCGGTCATGGTGTCGGAGAGCTGGGGCATTTTGATTACGTAGGGTTCTGCCATGACTGTCCCTGGTAGAAGAGTTATAAAGCGAAAACGACGGAACGCACGGAGAATACGGAGAAATTGTAATTGTGATCGGTGTTGAATCTTATCGCGCCCTGCGCGAACCGTCCTCACAAGCAGTTTTCTCTTCGATACCCTCCGTGTGCCCCGTGTGATCCGTCGTTACATCATTTCCCGAGTAGCTTGCGCACCGCCGCCATTACCGATTTGGCGTTGGGGATGGTGGCTTTTTCCAAGCGATGGTTGTAGGGGATGGGCACATTCACCGCTGAGACGCGCACCGGGGCGGCGTCCAGATCGAAAAAGCATTCTTCGTTGATAATGGCCATGACTTCCGAACCCACACCTACCGCCGCCTCGGCCTCTTCCACGACCACCGCGCGATGGGTCTTGCTGACCGACTTCTGGATGCCGGCACGATCGAGCGGGCTCAAGGTATAGAGGTCGATCACCTCGCAGTCGATGCCGTTTTTGGCCAACTGCTCGGCCGCCTGCATGCACCAGTGCACGGAGATGTTGTATCCGAACAGGGTGACGTCTTTACCGGAGCGCGTGACCTCCGAACCTTCCAGCGGATGGAAGTACTCCGCGTCAGGCACCTCGCCCTTCATGTTGTACATGAGTTCGTGTTCGTAGATGAACACCGGGTCGTCACAACGCACGGCGGATTTAAGCATACCGTAAGCCTGTTTCGGGCTCGACGGCGTCACCACGCGCAAACCGGCGACGCCCATGAAGACTTTTTCCATGCGCGCCGAGTGCTGCGCACCCAGCTGATGCGCGGTACCGCCGGGTGAGCGTATCACCACCGGGGCGGTAAGTTGACCGCCGGACATGTAACGCACTTTCGCGGCGCTGTTGAAGATCTGATCGGTGGCCAGCCAAGCGAAATTCACCGACATGATCTCGATGATCGGCCGCACACCCAGGAACGAGGCGCCTATACCCAGACCCGTGTAGCTGTTCTCGGAAATGGGGGTATCGATGACTCGTTCGGGGCCGTATTTGTCGTACAAGCCTTGGGTGGCTTTATAGGTGCCACCGGCCACGCCGATGTCCTCACCCATACAAATGACCAAGGGATCGCGCGTCATCTCTTCATCGTGAGCGCGGCGGATCGCTTCCCAATACATCATGACAGCCATCAGTGCGCCCCTCCCTTGACCCACGGATCATTGTCCGCGAGCACATATCTTTCCAACTCTTCCACCTTGGGCTCGGGCGACTCCTCGGCGAACTTGATGATCTCATTCTCGATGTGATCGAGCACGTCGTCGTCCATTTTCTTGTAATCGTCCGCGCTCATTTCACCGGCTTTGATCAAACGATCGCGCAACATGATGATGGGATCGCGCTTGCTCCACATGCGCTCTTCTTCCTTGGCGCGATAAGCATTGGAATCGGACATGGAGTGACCGCGATAGCGATAGGTCATCAGCTCGAGGAAGTAGGGGCCCTTGCCGGAGCGCACATGCTCGACGGCGATCTTAGCGGCGGCGTGCACTTTCTCGATGTCCTGGCCGTCCACTTGCGCGGCGGGGATGTTGTAGCCGCACACGCGCTTGTATTGGTCGACCACCGCCGTGGAGCGGTCGATGCGCGTGCCGATGCCATACAGATTGTTCTCGCACACGAACAACACCGGCAACTCCCACAGCGCCGCCATATTCAGCGTTTCGTGGAAAGTGCCTTGATTATTGGCGGCGTCGCCGAGGAAACAGATGGATATTTCATCGCCACCCTTGAGCTTGATGCCCTTGGCCATGCCCACCGCCAAGGGGAAGGGGCCGCCCACCAGCGCGTAGCCGCCCATGAAGTGATGCTTGGTGTCGAAGATGTGCATGGAACCGCCACGGCCTTTGCTCGAACCGGTTTCCTTGCCGAACAACTCGGCCATCACTTCCTTGGGATCGGCGCCACACTTAATCGCATGGACGTGATCACGATAACCGGTGATAACGTAGTCGTGGCCGGGACGGGCCGCATCCAGCACCCCAAATGCACAGGCCTCTTGGCCGGGGTAGAGATGCAGAAAACCACCGATCTTGCGCTCCACGTAAGCTTCGTAGCAACGCTCCTCAAAACGCCGCGCGAAGAGCATTTCGCGCAGCAGCCGTTTCTTATCCGCGGCGTTCATGGGATTCCTTGTGTTAAACCTTAGGGAACATTCAGTTAGGGTGCGGTAAACCACTGGTTAAGCGGCACCCCAGGTCACTTGATGCAGGAGTCTGCTTTTCTCCCGGTGACTGAAACGCGGTATGATCGGGTTTTTGTGACATCAGGTCAAGCCAAGGGAGCGGTAACGGGGTCGGATGGAAATGAAAGTCATTATAAAACAAAACAAATTTGCACTCTCGACGACGATCGTCGACGCCCTGGATCAGCTCGTCATGATCATCCCCACAGCGAACTGGCCGGACTTGCCTTATAAAGAAGTCATCAAACGACGCGCCCAGCGCCTGTCTGGCGACGACGCTCCGTTCACCACCGAACTACCCAACGCCCGCGACACCCGCCTCAGTCTCGGGCGTGTCAACAAGGACATCAGCGCCTACGAGCTGCTGAGCCTGGCCCGCAAATTGGTGATCCCCCTATTCGAAGCCGCGCCCACCCGCCTGGCCATCGCCGTGCCGGGTTTGTCGCCCGCGCTGGCAGCACGCGTGGTGGAAGCCCTGGTCGCCGCGGCCTTGGCCCACGCCTACCCACTCCCGGCATTCAAAAGTAAGGCTAAGAAGAAGACCCTCCTCAAGCGCATCGACATCTACGGCGTTGAGGAAAATCCCGGCCTCGCCCGCACCCTCGCCGAAGCGCAAGGCAACGGGCTGGCACGGGAGTTAGCGATCCTGCCGCCCAATGAACTGACGCCCGGGCGGTATCGCGCGCGCATCGCGAAGCTCGCCAAGGAACAGGGCTGGAAGATGAAGTTCCACGACCTCAAAGCGCTGGGCAAGCTCAAGGCGGGGGCCTTCCTGGCGGTGGCGCGGGCCAGCGCCAACCAGGATGACGGCATCGTGCAGCTGCGTTACGAACCGACCAAGAAAAGCAAGAAACCCGCGCTCGCCTTGGTCGGCAAGGGCATCTGTTTCGATACCGGCGGTCACAATCTCAAGCCGGCGCGTCATATGCACGGCATGCACGAAGACATGGCCGGCAGCGCCGTGGCGCTGGGCACCTTGCTAGCATTGTCACAGTTGAAGGTCGATTTCCCGGTGGATTGCTGGCTGGCGCTGGCCGAGAACATGATCAGCCCGCAAGCCTACAAACAAAACGAAGTGGTCACCGCGCTGGACGGCACCACCATCGAAATCATCCACACCGACGCCGAGGGGCGCATGGTGCTGGCCGACACGCTGGTAATGGCGAGTCGCGCCCAACCGGGGCTGATCATCGATTACGCCACCCTGACCGGCGCTTGCGTCTACGCCCTGGGGACGGCCTATGCCGGCGCCTTCACCAACCGCCCCGAGTGGCTCAGCACCCTGATCCAAAGCGGCATGGATTCCGGCGAGCGGGTCTGGCCTTTCCCCATGGACAGTGATTACGACCAGGCGATCGACAGCCACATCGCCGACGTCAAGCAGTGCACGTTGGAAGGCGACGCCGACCACATCCTCGCCGCGCGCTTCTTGCAACGCTTCGTCGACAAGAAGATTCCCTGGCTGCATCTCGATCTGGCCTGCGCCAGCCGCAAAGGCGGCCTGGCCCACATCCCCAGCGACAGCACCGGGTTCGGGGTGCGGTATACCTTGGATCTGGTGTTGGATAAGAAGGTGGTAAAGAATTGAGCCCGGACGCCCAGCCAAGATACGGAGAGACGCTATGATCATTATTCAACTCCGTGCGCTCCGTGTCCGCCGTGGTTAATCCCCCGCCTAGCCATGACTGACACTCCGACAGCGCAGACCCTGGCCTACCAGGACTTGTCACCCGACTGCATCCTTGACGCCGTGGA
>CALZJG010000129.1 GCA_945787555.1 uncultured Chromatiaceae bacterium
CGACGACGTTGAACGTGGGGCTTGGCAAACGCCACCCTTAGACGACCCTCGGCATCACGTTTGTGAACCGATCTCTTAATAGATCTGCGCTTCGCCGTAAGGATCATAGTGCGCCGGCGCCCGTGGTGGCGGTCGCGGTGACAACCCCAAGTGAGTGAGTATCTTGCCAAGAGCCTGCCCCGTGTAGCGCTTTGGGTAGCACTTTAAGTTGACCGCCACAGCTTGGGCAGATTTCGACTTCGATAGCAAAGACCCGCTCCAGCAGACGTGCCCATTGGACAGGACGTCCCGGTGCCGCGAAGCACACGGACCTCGGTGCCCCTTGAGGGTATGTGCGAGAGCAGCTGTTGGCGATGGCGGGCCGCGCCACCTAGCGGCACAACCGCCGCTGATTGCCGCTCATTATTAACTGCTCCGAGATCGTGTTTCTTGGTCCTGGAGAGAGGTGACTTGCGCCTCTAGTTCGGCATATCGATATCATGCAGATCGTATTGGTTCCTGTCTCGCCTTGAACTCTAATAATCTGACGGTACCATCCGCGACCTTGGTAATTGTAATGTCAACGAGATCAAAGCGGTCAAACTGATCTTCTCTGGGCAGGCGCGGATAGCGGATCGGTTTGTGGTTTTTTCAACGAAATTCACCAGAGGCAATCCCTCGCTTGGAAAACCCCATTCCAACTATTCCAGCGATCAGCAGCGCTAAAGTGCCCGGCTCGGGCACCGGTGCCGTGCCAGAATTGACCGTCAACGTCACACCCGCTGGCTGCTGGCTCAGGTTCAAAGGATCACCGATCGACGCGATGGCTGAAGTTTCGCCGATCAGACCATTCACCCGCGCATCCATCGAATAGGAGATCGTGTTGGTACCGATTAGCGGGCTCACGTCGAGGCTGCCACTGAAGGGATTGAACCGGTAGCCTGCGCCGCCGAGGCCAAACGAATCTGCGATGCCGGTATCGAAAACAGACGTGAGCAACGTGCCCGATTGCGTGAGCAGCAGATCAGCCGGATCTTGGGGCGTGCCGGCAATCGTCTCTACCGTAGAGCCGGTGGTGAAGATGTTCACGCCGTTGAGAAATACCTCAACCAGAAAGCTTCCCGTCAAACCGGGCACGTTGTTGGCTTCGAAGCCGATGGCCGCGCTCGGGATGAAAAAGTCGAACGTCGACGAACCGGTTACATAGTCAAACGTGTCGGTGTAGGTGGCGTTCGCGCCGATGCTGGCCGTGGTGCCACTCGCGCCGAGGAATTCGGCGCTGACGCCGAGTCGGCCGGTCGCATCGGAGGCGCCGCGGCCGGTGTGCTCAGAGCCAACGACGATAGCACTCGCGGCTGTCGAGCTCGAGTCGGAATTGGACGAAAATACACCGTTGAGTACAGCATCTGCGCTCGCGCCCATCACAGGCACGGCCATAGCGCCAGAGGACAACACTATCGCGCACAGAATTGTGGAAAACAGCAATGTCGAGCGTACACCCATGAGAGAGACCTCCATTGTCAGGTTCTGTCGAACACTTAAACACCAGCAAGAAGAAAGGGCAAGATGATCACCTCTCTAGTCGGCTAGTACATAGAACAACGCGGCGGGAGTTTTCGACATTCCCGCTTGGTAAGGTAATGTGTGGGCGCTTGTGCCGACTCGATAGGTACCCACATTTCCAGACCGGCCAGGCTGGCGGTACTGGCGGTACTGGCGGTGTAAATCATGGGAGTACCGGGAGTATTCCATGGCCCCACGAAACGGCGACTCCCCTCCCCCTGTAAATACCGTCGGTACGAAATCTCTGTGGACGATACGCCAAATGCAGGGAATCAACCAAACACTCCATGCTTGAGACGACCTAGTCACTCCTCAACTTCGCGTATACCAACGCTGGTGTCGGCGTAATCGAGGGGTGACTTTCCTCCTAACGCCTTCTTCGACGTTTTAAGCCACGTCAGGGTTCGTGGCTTGTCTTTGAACAATGCCATGGCACTCTCAAGCAACCTAGCCACTCGCAGAATGCGCTCCGATTCGTCGGTATGGAAACGTCTCTCAAGCTTGCGGCGATTAACAGTGCGGATGTTGACATCGACGATGCGACATAGCTCGCTCTGTGAGAGGTCGAGATTGGCCCGCAGCCGCTCAAAGGTATTCCAGTGGAAGCCCTTGTGCAGATGAGCAATGAGCTGACGTGCATCTTTAGCCCTGACGCCTATGCTCTCCCCCTCGGCGGTAACATCGCGGACACTCGTTGCATCTAGCTGGTTCGGCTTGCGCGCAGCCTTCACTGGCGTAAATAAGGGGATCTCAGTGCTTTCGGGATTTTCGGCCATTGACGACTCCGAACTCGCCATTTGTCGCATTTTATTGGACAACTGACTCATCTCTTAATGGCTGTGCAGAGTCAGCATGACTGGACTCCTCACGGCTCCCCGCCATAACCCATACGTTCGAGCAGGCCATCCAGGACATCCAAGTTGGCATAACCAACGCTCAGCGTGCCGCTGCCGTCATCACGATACTCGATCGTCACCGGTGATCCCACCAGCGCCGATAATTCCGTCTCGAGTCGTACGAGGTCGGGATCTTTTTCAGCCGGCGTCATAGCGGCGGACTCGGACATCGAATCTGTTACAGACTCTCCAGCGCGAGCGCTCTTGGCGAGTCGCTCCAGCGCCCGGGCCGACAAATGTTCGCGCACCGCTCGCAATGCCAACACGCGCTGCGTCTCACCAATCAGACCCACCAATGGCTTGGCATGACCTAGCCGCAACTGACCTCGGGTTACCAGTTCCTGGACTGCGGGATCCAAACGTAACAAACGCAGCCGATGGCAAGCCCCTTCCAAGGTCAGTCCCATTATTCCCGCGGCCTCCGTCAGGGTGCAGCCCTTTTCGTTCCTGAGACGTTGGATGGCGCGCGCCTGAATCAGGGGATCATCTTCCTTATGCTGCCCTCCCCTCTCCTCCTCGAGCAGGGTTCGCGCATCGTCATCTGTAATGTCGTCGCGCACGACCACCGGCGCGGCACCGAGGCCTGCCATTTGCGCCAGGCGCCAGGTTTTCTCGCCTCTGAGAATTTCGTATCGTTGTGGATGGGTGTAAGAAAGCGGACGAACCATCAATGGTGGGTACACGCCAACTTTGGCGGTCAGTTCGACTTCATCCGGTGTGACCGGCGGCATCGGCCCTTGGGGACGCAAAGAACTCAGTTCCAGTAGGTCAAGATCGATGTCCATTTCGATAGATCCTTGTCACGTGACAACAAAAGCCTATCAAATTTCATTATTTGCTGCCTACAAAGTTGTCACGTGACAATTATTGCCCGCGAAAGCGTCTAAATCACTCACATACGCGTGGCATGACCTTTATAGAGCTGACATCACGTTGCACTCACCGCTGGGTATGTCACATATACCTCACCCGCTTCCCGCTCAACTTCAACCGTTCTTGATCTTGGATCAAAACGATAGGTCAGATAGAACAGCCGTCGCGGATCGTTTAACACCTGCCGATTGAAAATCACGGTATTAATGCCCGTTCGACGCCGGGCCGAGGGAGCCAGCAGCCCCGGCTGTCCTTCGCGATGCAAACGGTAACCGATCTGATGGGTCAAACCATAGTCTTCCGCTATGAGTCCCGGATGGCTTTTTCCCTTTGCGGATATGTCCAACAGCACCGCGCGACAGAAGACCGCGTAGACGGCGCGCTCGCGAATGACGACCTCATCCAACCCCTCAATATTGCCTTCATCTTGGATCATGTGGTGGGCGGTCTCGGCCACTGTGGTATCGGTGTCCAGCGATCCGTACCAAACGCCATAGGTGCCGTCACCGTAACGGGACATCAAGTATGGCTCGCTCTCGAAGGGATAGGTGATGGCAGTGGTGTAATGGAAGCCGCGCTCGATGAGCCCGGGGGGCATCTCTTCCTTGACCCTGCTCTCGGCGGCGGCCGCTGCTGTGGCCAGTTCGGGGTCCCCTGCTGTCAGCTCATCGTAGAAATCAATGGATGGACGCAAGGATACGATGTTCCTAAAGACATCCTCACTGACATCGCGGCTGGCATTGAATAGATCATCCATTACCTACCACGCTGATAATCCAGATAGCGCGCCACTTTCGCGATGCCGATCAAGCCATGCTCGGTCATTTCCTCCAGCGGGGTGTGGTTGGCAAAGGCGCGGTTCCTGAGTTTGACCCACTGGGCGCGGAGCGCCTGGTTGTGTGGATACAGCAGGCGCAAGGCCTTATGGATCGACAGTAGCCACCCTACCCTGTCCAAGGTGTCGCGGTTGGCGGACAAAGCCTCACCGCGGCGATACTTGCCCAGCAGTGCGCGGCTCGAGGTACTCAAGCCCAGGAGACTTAACTGGGTGGCCGTATCCAGATCCCAGAGCGCAAACAAACGGATGACCAGCTTGGCCAAGGCCTGGCGAGATTCAGGTGTCTCCAGATCGGAGACGGGCGGTGTTTTTCTCGCGGAACTGATTGGCATATTGAGCTTCCTTAGGCCCTACTGTGTGTTTATTTATATACCATATCGGTTTATTTTTCCACATCTATAGCTTTGACAGAAGTTAATGGGTCAATACGGCGGAGCTGAAATCCGCTATTCCTCAGAGCCTGGCAGTTTGCGCTTTCACTCCGCAGTGAAATTTACGAAATAGTTTAATATTCAATAGGTTAATTAACTAATTGCCAATTGGCAATTTTCAGCAGTGCTCGTCCACCAGGCGCATGAGGGCATCTTTCAAATCCTTTTTGGTGCCGCCATGGTTCAGCGCGATGGAGCACAGCAACTCCCCTCCCCTCTTCCGCGTCACCGTCACCATCGGCTTGCCGCCAGTGGTCTCATACTGCGCGAAAACATCTGACTGGGCCTTGGGCGCCACGACCGCTTTCTTCAGCTCCACGAGCACCTGCTTACCCTCCAGGGGCGTTTCGTGCAGGCTCTTGGCCCTGTCCAGGATCTTCGCGCGAGCCTTGCGGTCCTTCAGCCACTTGCTCAGTTCGCGATAGTGATTTTCCTTGATCTCGGTGACATCCCGATACGCGTCCACGATCTCCTGCGGCATGTCCGCCAAGGCCAGGAAACGGGACAGCCAGGCGACGCTCACCTCCAGCCGTTCCGCCATCTGCTTCTGGCTGGAGTAGTACAGGTTCAAGGCGCCCTTGTAATCCTTCGCCCGTTCAAAATCGGAGATGTCCTCGCGCGAACGATTTTCGATGTCAGCGATACGAAACGCCTCTTCATCGTCCATGTCCCGCACCTCGACCAAGAGCTTCCACCCCAGGTATTTCGCAGTCCAATGCCGGCGCGCGCCACAGATGACTTCATACTGGGTGTCGCCCTCCCCCTCTATGCGCCGCACGATCGCCGGGAACTGCTGGCGCCCCATGGCCTTGAAGCTTTCCACCAGGTCGGCGCAGCGGGTCTCGTTTAGCAGGTCATAGCGCCGGTTATGATGGGACCACATCCGGCACTCTGCCGGATCGATCATGTACTGGACCTTCTTGATCCGCTCGCCCTTCATCAGCTCGCGGGTCTGTTGCATACGGTCGTCCAGAATGCCCGGTATGGGCACCTTCTTGCCGGCGCCCTTCTCCCTACCCTCATGCATGCTCTTCTTGGCGGCTTCCGCCAATTTCTGATTTAGGTTAACCATAATGCCCTCCTCTCTAGAATCTATAACAAGCCAGCGGCCCGCAGTTTCCTGGTATGGCTGGGCCAGCTCTTGCGTATCAGCAATTCGATTTCGCCGTTGATCGTATCCAGCACATTGAGACAGCGCTTGTGCACCCGCGCCGACGTCGTCGGACGATCGAGTTCGTAGACGGTACGCTGCAGATTCCCGGCGGTGACGATCTCCGCCGATTCCTTGAATTTCGCCGTCAGCAAGGCGTTGCCCAGCTCGCTCTCCGAGAGATCCACCAATGCGGTCTGCGCACTCTTGTTCTCATCGAAGCGCGTGATCGCAATCTTCACGAACTTGTAGTCCACGCTGCCCAGGCGTTTCTCAATCACGCTCATGGTTTCATAGAGCATGGTCAGGAATGAGATTGTGGATGAGAAATCGTACATCGCCGGTGGCATCGGAATGATCAACGCGTTGGCGGCATACATCACGTTCAGCGAGATCATGCCCAGCGCCGGCGGTGGATCCATGATGATAATTTGGTAGCGGTGGGCGATGTCCCTGATCCCCTCCCGCAGCATCGAAAACGTCTCCGGGGTCACGTTATGCGCCAGCTCATACTCCGCCTGATACAGGCGCAAGTTAGCAGGTAGCAGATCGAGCCCGTCCCAGTACGTGGGGCGTATCGCATACTCCAGACTGTCTTCCTCATCACGCAGATAAGGCAGCAGCGTGTGCTCTTCATCCAGGTCATCGTCCGGCAGATAGCCAAAGGTGCTGGTGGCACTGGCCTGTGAGTCACAGTCGATTAGCAGCACCCGATAGCCAGCGCGGGCGAGGTACTCGGCCAGGTGGGTGGAGAGTGTGGACTTGGCGGAGCCGCCCTTAAAGTTCGAGACCGCAAGAATGATCGGCTCGTCTTCATCGGTGGTCGTCGGACGGGTGCCGAACACATCGCGCATTCTATTGATCTGCGCCAGGGTAAAGCCCTGACGACGCCCGTTCGGACCCTTTTCCGGCCGCTCCAGTCGCCCGTCATCTTCCGCGTCCCGGATCGCCTGATGGGAGCGGCCGACCAGTTCCTCGGCCTCCTTCATGGTATAGCGCTTGATATCCAGCTTGACGTTATCAGGCGTGAAGTTATGATCTCGGAAGGCCCGTCGGAGCGCCTCGGCACGATTCACTAGCTCCTCAATCAGCTCGGTTCCCTTTGCCATTGCACTCTGACTCCTACGCCATTAAACTTGAGCAAAATTATATATTCTTACAATATATTATCAAGGATGACTAAGGGTGACGTCGTTTAGCAAGTCAGCGCTCTTCGCAACTAGAAAGCCGGAGCAGGACGCATGAAAAGTTGGCAGGCAACGATGCAGGGACTACACGAACGCGCCACGCGGGCCAAGCAAGTCCGCGACGACGACGCCAGCACGCCCGCCGAGTCCCCGAATACGCCGACCGGGGGCCAAAACTCACCCAACCAGATCCGTCTCAGTATCGAGCAATTCCAACGCAACCTGGTCGACCGCGAATTGGATGGTCGCTTCGAAGCCTGCGCCATACGCCCAGGCTCCGAATTCCCAACTTTCTTGACGCGGATTCCAATCTTCCTGCCGACGAAGCGGGGGAGGAACAAACAGCCGCTGGACGCGGACAATGCGCTGACCTTCACGACGTCGTGGGGGAGGGGACGCAAGCATGGACCGCCACTAACGGTCTATGACGAAGATACACTCATCGCGCTGGCCCGTTTACGCAAGACACGCCTGCAGGGGCAGGCCCATCATATGCCAATCCCTTTGTCCGCGGTCCAGCCGTCGCGGAACGTCAACAATGACATCGCCGTACACGTCCTGTCTTGCACGCTCTCTGACATCCAGTCCCTGTGCGACGACTCCACCGGAGGCGCCAATATGCAGCTGCGTCTGGCCAGTCTGAAACGGCTCGGCGCGACGGTCATCGAGCTGGATCGTCACACCAAGGACAAGATTGGCTACCGTGGTACCCAGTTCAAGTTCCTCGACATTGCCTGGGATGTGTACGACAAAGATGCCATGCTGCTAATCCAGTTCTCGCCCTTGATGGCGGCCTGGTTCGAGCACGAATATACCTTTGTCGATTGGATCGTTCGCCGCGAATTATCGGATACCGGCAAAGCGCTGCACCGGTTTCTCTGCTCACAGCCCAAGCACTATTCCATACACGCCATTAAGCTCCAACAGACCATCGGCTATCAGCGTTCCTACAAACATTTCATGAACGACCTGCGTGCCACCCTGGGTCGCATGGCGGACATCGGCTGGCTGGAACACTGGGACATCAGCGGTACCGGCCGCAAACAACCTCACAAACTCACCTTGTCTCGCTAGGCGATTGCCAGCGGAGGAGGGCGGGCGAGCAAGGCCCGTTGCCACCGTTAATGCACGGACTGAATCGCCAATCTCCCGCACCTGTAGATTAGGCGACTCGTTAGCCATGAGCAGACCACGATGAGTCTCTCGCTGATCCGTAATATATATAACTACCTATTTATCAATCCATTACGTGCGTCATCGCCTGGTTGCCGTTTTGTCCCGCATCAACACAAGCCGGTCGTTACTGTACAGACTAAAGCGCGAATTATTGGCTAGCGTAGCGGAGGAGGGGGGTTAGATCCGGTTCGTTACTATACGGACCGAATGACGCCAGCGGCCGTCCAGATGAGCGTAAAGGCCTTATCCACAGCTCATCGTTAATGCTAAGACTGAACACGTTATTCAACAGACCCGGCCTCGTTACCCTACGGACCGGCATTCCGTTAGCCTACGGACCCAAGCTCGTTACTACACAGACCGTAGCCGACGACAGTTTAGCGCTTTAATTTTTATTATCAATACGATACCGCATTCACCCAAAGTGGGTAGTCATTTTTTAGTCCTTAATACATTAGTACTTAAATAGTCCCGCGCGAGTAGGGCGCGCGTTACCTTCTTCTTCGAACATAAGAACCAAAAGGCAATCGCCCCATTCTAGGTTCTGTCTGATGGCTTTAGTTTCTCGGAGAAACTAAAGACGTATTCCGCCTAAGGGACCACGCTAAAACAATTCAGGCACAACCATAGGCCATCGAGGCCCTGCGCTATACGTCAGTCCGTGACGCGGAGCAGGGGGCGAATATCGCGTTGCTGACCGCACGCGCGTTCGCCTCTACCAGTCCCGTCACTCAGCAGACCTGGTATCTGTATCTCGCTGCCACCGAAGTCAATTGCGTGCGAACCAACAGCCGCGGCAGTGAAGAACACTGGACCTTCCCGCGCGAGCAATTCGATTAACCGGCCACCGGCGTCTTTTTCGACAGCGCTCCGCCATACGATCCCCAGGGGTTTTGGTGTTTTCGAAAAAGTTTCTCGGAGAAACTATTGGCTCTTCTTAGCTCACGACGTAGTTTCTCCGAGAAACATTTCGCGGCTCTTGGTCTAAAAAGCAGTTTCTCTGAGAAACTTTTGGCTGTTCTTAGCCCAAGACGTAGTTTCTCCGAGAAACATTTCGCGGCTCTGGGTCTAGAAAGCAGTTTCTCCGAGAAACTTTTGAGTATCGCGGGCCGAAACGCCCGCGACGGCGAGAAACTTCTCACCGTTTTTGGTCGACCACGCGGTTTCTCCGAGAAACTTTTGGCTGTTCTTAGCCTAAGACGTAGTTTCTCCGAGAAACATCTAGGGTGTTTCCGCCCTCACGGGCCGCTGCGCGGGAAACGGCGGGTGTCGGGGTTATTTCATTGAGTGTTCCATTCCAATGTACCTAACCGACTTATTCTAAAGCACATCGGCGCTGCGTCCGTGCACGCCTACTGGCGGGAACTCGGGCAAATAAAGGTGCTGCGCACGCGCGTTGCGCCTTCATTTGCGCCTCGCCAGCCAGTTACCTATCGGTAACGCGCGTTGCGCTGGCATGCTCCGGC
>CALZJG010000130.1 GCA_945787555.1 uncultured Chromatiaceae bacterium
GATCGTCAAATCGCGTCATGTAGAGCCACTCAAGCTTCCAGCCAAAAGTCCGAATTTGAACGCCTACGCCGAGCGCTGGGTGAAATCTGTTAAAGATGAATGCTTGTCGAATCTGATTCTGTTTGGCGAAAAATCGTTAAGGCGAGCACTCCGTGAGTATCTCATCCATTTTCATACGGAACGGAATCATCAAGGTAAAGGCAATGTCGTGTTATTTCCAACAGACACGCAAGCAAAGAATCGTGCTGACGGATCAGTTGGCTGTAAAGAACGCTTGGGTGGGCTGCTGAAATATTACCATCGGGAAGCTGCATGAGTGTGATGCCCACACGGTCCTGGCAATGCTGAAACGGCCTTTGGATGATGATCGACCTGTTTCCCACCGATCCTAAGCGTATCCGCGAACGAATTCGCCGCTACGAACGCGCCCTGAAAAAGGAACTGGAAGAGGGATACGGTGGAGACGGCTACGGGAAGCGATATTTGCTGGGGCCACTCTACATGTTGATGGGCGATGTCGACGGTGCGCTGGCTTCATTCGACTGGTATGAAGATGCCTACCCCGACGACAGTGGAGATCCATACCAATATCTGACCTGGGCACTGGCACTATTCCGCAGCGGTCGCAGGCAGGAGGCCTTCGACAAGCTCTATCACACCATGCTCGAGAACCTCTATCTCGTACCCTTCCTACTCGGACGAGATCCCCAGCCACTTGATATATGGCACGCTAGCAACCTGGAATGGATTGAGTGCGCCGTTGAGGCGCCTCAGCAATTGCTGAATCTATGGGATGATGTTGCGCTACAGTGGGCTCGAGACGTTTCAAAGCACCCGGCCGTGGTCGAAAAGGTAGCGCGATATGTCGCCATCCATCGGGAGTTGCAAAGCGAACCACCTGGGCCGCGGAGATCTGCTTTGGTGCATGAAGCTTTCGACTTGAAGAAGACCGCTATTCCGTTACACTGACGGCGACATGTGGACAGCCCCGCCTACGTGGGCTGCTGAAATATTACCGTGGGTGGCTGCATGAGTATTTTGACCGCACGGCCATAGACAGGGTCGCCCAGTACGGCTTCGGGATAGTGACCATACCGTTCTTTGTACGCCTCGACGTGCCCTTCCAGGGCTGCGCCTTCGTTAAAGGCATCCCAACGCAGCGCATCAATGTGAGCGAGCCCTGCGCCGGTGAGGCTAACACTGAGCTTGGCGCCAAACTCGACCGATTTGTCTTGTTTGCCTCGTACGATGGGGCGGACGTAGGGCTGACTGATGCTGACTATTCTGCCATCACAACGACGCACGTCGTTGCTGTACATCTCATGTTGCTGCTGATAGAGATGCGGAAGCACCCAGTAACGGCGCAACAGCCAATAGGGCAAAGGTATCGGCGTACCGGGCGGCCATTCGTCCAACAGACCTTCAATGTGTTTGAGGTTGCGACGTAGGTACTGGAGCTGTTGCTTGATGCCGCGTCGTAGTACTTTACGACCTGGGCGTCTGAGCTTGACGACGGCAAGATACGCTTTTCTTGCGTTCTCTCTATACGTGCGTGGCTTCTTCTTGTTTCGTTCGCTCTTCGGATGCAGGAAGTCGATGATCTGTTCGCTAAACTCCCGACCTTCATTGAGTAGGCTCAAGTCCGTTGGATAACGGATGGCTTGGTTGGCCACGGTGGCATCGATGATCAGTTTGCCCTGGTTAACCGGTTTCTCTTCTGTCGATTTGGATTCATCAGGTGGCGGGGGATCATCATCATTTTCCACGGTGTCATGTTCAATTGGGATCTGCGCCTCCTTGGGCCTTTTCGCATCCACCGCATCAATGATGGCACCATGAAAAGCATCAAACATCGCTTGCCCCATCCGTTTACGAATCTCGACAAACAATGAGGGAACAAAAGGGGCTTCGGTTTGATAGCCCGGCAAGCCCACGAAGTACTGAAGGTACGGGTTCTCTTGAATCTGGTCGACGGTCTCTTCATCCGACAAACACAGTTTATGCTTAATGATCACGGCACCAATCACTAGGCGGGCGTCTTTGGCAGGGCGACCCTCTTTCACTGAGAGCGTTTCATAGTAGCTATCTGCCAACAGATCCCAGGGGATGCATTCACTTAGCTTGACCCAGCGAGTGTTTTTATCCAGCGCCGTTTCAAACGGTGTCTCGAATCCTTCAAGGGGGAGTTGTTTTTCGCTTCGGTATCGGATCATCGGGGCACGCTTTTTGTCGGTGAGAGGGCTTTTTTCGTGCACTATTATACCTTGATAAGCCATTATTACATAGCAATATCAGTGTGTTGGACTTTCTGAGGAGGCTCTAACTACTGCACGGAAGCCCCAACCCGGGTCTCTGCGACGCTCTCCGCGATTATCTGGAAAAGTCTGGAAGCCGGTGTTTGGCCACCACCAGGCCGTCACCCTCGTCACCAGCTTCTTCGAAAACGCCGCGCTGCACGACTACGAACAACAGAACTCTCGTCGTAGACAAGCGCGCAGTCGCCCGCTCCCACATACCTACCTGGGGACCCGTGGCGGGTCAATCACTGGCGCCCGTTCAACTTCATCACCCCCAAGCGCGCGGAACGCGGCGCGCGCGAGCACATGCGAAGCCACCGGCATCGTCAACCAGACAATGATAACAATGGCCAGAGCGCGCCCGATCCACGCTCCGTCGCCGCCGATGAGCGCAGCACCAAGTACGATGCCGGCGACACCAAGCGAGCCGGCCTTGGTCGCCGCGTGCTGGCGCGACAGCGCGTCGCGCAAGACGAACAGGCCGACGCCGGCTAGCAATAGCACCAGCGCGCCGAGCCCGACTAAAATAGCGCCGAGAGTCATCATGGCTTGCGCCCCGTGCGCCGCAGCTCCACCAACCGTGCCCACGCCAGCGTCGCGACAAACCCGACCAGTGCGACCCCGATAGCGATATCGAGAAACAGCACTCGCTGCGTGTACAGCGCGGCGGCGGTACACAACGCGATCGCGGCGGCGAACAGAATATCCAGCGCGATGATGCGGTCGGCGTCCGAGGGACCGCGCACGAATCGCAACACACCCAGCGCTACGCAGGCCAGTATCGTTATCACGAGCAGCGCGATCACGCTTGTGCCTCCGGAAACAGCGCGCTGATGTCACGCTCGAAATCGCGGCGGATCGCTGTGACCGTCGCCGCAGCAGTGGATACATCAAGCAGATGTAGCAATATCTCGCGCTGGTCGAGGTCAATATCGATCACGCTGCTGCCCGGAGTCAGCGTGACCATTGCACCCAGAACGGCAGCACCCGTCTCGCTCATCGGCACGAAGCGCATGCGCACCAGACCGCCCGGGGAGCGCCCGCGTTGCAGGATGATGCGCGCCGTGGACAGGCCGGACAGGACGCAGTGGCCCACAAAGCGCAGCAGCAGTCGGGTGGCGAGCAATGGGCGCAATCTCATGGCGTTCCACCACGCAATGCAGTGGACGCATCCGTCACGTAACGAATCATGGCGTCGGGATACAGTCCCATCCACAACGTCAACAACACGAGCGCGCCGACACCAAGCCAGGCAGCGGTGACACGCGCGGCAGCCGGTGGGCGCCATGCTGAATCCGGATGCGGTTTCCAGAACGCTTCCAGCCAGATTTTCATCATCGAATACAGCGTAATTACACCCACCAGCAGTGCGCCAGCCGCCCAGAGATATTCGCCCTGCGCCATGGCCTCGCGCACGATCAGGTATTTGCCCCAGAACCCGCTGAACGGCGGGATGCCGACCAGTGCCAGCGCCAAGAGCAGAAACACCGCACCCAACCCGGGCCGCGCGGCGTATAGCCCGCCGATGCAGCGCAGGTCATAGTGGCCGGTGTAGCGAAATACCAGCGCCACCACCAGGAACAATCCTGCCTTGACCAGACTGTGGTGCACGGTGAAGAAGATCGCCGCAGCATCGCCGGCGCGCGAGGCGAGCGCAATGGCGAGCAGGATATAACCAATCTGGCTGATGCTGTGAAACGCGAGAATGCGGCGCATGTCCCAGTGGTAGGCCGCGCCGAGCACGCCGGTCACCATCGACACCACGGCGATCCAGCCCAGCGCGTCGTACAGCAGCTGCGGCGCTGGATGCAGCACGTCGCTCAACATGCGGATCAGCGCGTAAACGCCGATCTTGGTCAGCAGCGCCGCGAACAATGCCAGGACCGGCGCCGGCAGCGTGTGATACGACGCCGGCAGCCAGGCGAAGAACGGAAACGCGGCGGCCTTGATCAGGAACGCGAGCAGCAGCACGCCGATCAACGGTAGCGCGACAGCGGCATCGAGCTTTGCCATGGCTTCGCCCAGCGCGGAAAAATTCAGGTGTCCGGTCGCGGCATAGAGTAGCCCAACGGCAGCCAGAAGCAACACCGTTCCAAAAACGTTGAGCGCGAAATACTTCAGCGTTGCGTCGAGCTGGCGCAACGCGCCACCCTGGGCGAGCAAGCCGAGCGAGCAGATCAGCGCCACCTCGAACCACACATACAGATTGAACAGATCGGCGGTGACGAACGCGGCGCCGGCACCGGTAACCAGTCCGTGCAACAGCGGCTGCAGGGCCGGCGCGCTCGGCGCCGCATCGGCGTCGCTCCATTGCCACAGGACGGCAACGTTGACCATCAATGCCGCGACCAACACCATCACCGCACTCAGGCGGTCGGCGGCAAACTCAACGCCGAAAGGCAGCGGCCAGTTTCCGCCCACCACGCTCACGACGCCGGCGTGCTGCACCTGCTGCAACAGCGCCAGCGCGCACAATAACAACGTGAGCGCGCCGGCCGCACTGACGCGCAGCTGCCAGCGCGGTCGCGCCTGCGTCAGCACACACAACAACGCGGTCGCGAGCGGCACCAGCAGCGGCGTCAAAGCCAGCATTAGAGGCGCTCCTCCAGTGGCGGTTTGTACGCGTCAGTCGCCGGCGGCTCCGCCGCGCGCAGTTGCGTCACATCGTCGGTCGCCGCCACGAGTATCAGGCGCACCACCAGCACCAGCGAAAAACACAGCAAGGCAAAACTGATCACGATCGCTGTGAGCACCAAGGCCTGCGGCAATGGATTCGCTGCCGCGGAGAGTTGCCGCTCCGCCGCATCAATGATCGGCGGCACGTGCGTGACGAGTCGGCCCGTCGTGAACACCAACAGGTTGACACCGCTGCCGATCAAGGCAAGTCCCACAAGACAGCGGAACACGTCGCGCGACAGTGCCAGATAAGTACCGGCGGTGATCACCACACCGAGTGCGATGGCGACGGCCCAGATCATGGAGCGCCCTCCACCGATTGCACCAGTGCCAGACTGTAACCGCCAAGCGCACCCCACACGCACAGGTACACGCCCAGGTCGAACAGCATCACCGTCGATAGCGCCAGCTCGCTGAAACCCAGCGGCAGCGTGATCCAAAGGTGGGTCAGAAACGGTAGACCTTGCAGCAACGCCGGCAATCCACTCAGCAACGCGAGCAGTACGCCGAAAGCCGACAGCCGCACCGGGCCAAGCGGGATGCGCCGCAGTGCGCGTGCTGCATCGAAGGTGAGTGCATAGGCAGCACTCGCTGTTACCGCCAGCAAGCCGCCGATGAAACCGCCGCCGGGCGCGTTGTGTCCGCGCAGCAGCACCCAAAGCGACGCGAGCAGCAACGTCCCGTACAGGAAACGCACGAACACCTCGGCGATCAAAGCACGCGGCGTCACCCGCGTGCCTCGCGCGCCAGTTTCAACAGCGGCAATGCGGCCAGCAGCGCAAACGCCAACACCGCAATTTCGCCGAGCGTATCGAGTGCGCGGAAGTCGACGATGATCACATTGACCACGTTACGTCCGTGCGCGGCGGGCAAACTTTGCGCACCAAAGAACTCCGCCAGCCCGCTGTCGAATGGCAATCCGGCGACGAGCAGAACCAGCGCGGTCATGGTAGCGCCGAATACGACGGCGACAACCAGCGCCAGCGGACGGAAACGCGCTTCCGTGGTGACGCGCCGAAGCGGTTCCATGCGCCGCAACTTGAGCAATACTGCGGCCGCGACCACCACAAACACGGTCTCCACGGCAAACTGGGTAAAGGCCAGATCCGGCGCGCCAGTGAACAGGAACAGCACCGCGCTGCCGTAGCCCACCAGACCGCTGACCAGTACGAGCACCAGATGGTCGCGCACGAACAATGTCGTCAATGCGGCGATGCTTATGAGCAGCGCAGCGCCGAGTACAGGCGGGCTCAAAGTGTCAACGGCAGGCCAGTGATAGTCCGGCTGCGCTGCATATATGAGTGCCACCGCGGCGATCGTCACGACTCCGATCACCGTGAACAGATAGCGGTGCAACAATCCATGCTGCAACAGTCGGGTCTGCCATGCCGCGAGGCGTGGCAAAAATTTCAATTTGCGCCAGTACCACGACTCGGGCCCAACGCGATCGAGATGGCTGACGCGATCCAGCAACGCATGCAGCCGATCCCAACCCAGATAGACCGCGACACCGAACACAACCGCGCCGAACGTGGCTTCGAGTACCGGCAGGAGGTCGTACGACACGTCAACTGTTGCGGCATCGAAGTCGGGCGCGATCGCGTGCGCCGCCGCGCCGAGCATCGGATCGACCAGGGTCGGCGCGATGCCGAACAGCAGTCCGAGCGCGACCAGGAGCAGCGGCGGCAACAGCATGGTCAACGGCACTTCGTGCGGATGCGCCTCCCTCGGCACCGTGTCGCGGCCCCAGAACACGTGAATCGCCGCGATCGCCGCCACGGCGACGGATATGCTAGTGACGAACAACGTGGCATAACTCACCAGATGCAGCACCTCGGCTTCCGCCTTGGCAAGTGTAATGGCGTCTTTGGCGATGAAGCCGAACGACAAAGGCAGACCCGCCATCGACAATGCGGCGACCAGCGCAGCAGCGGCGGTCCATGGCATGTAGCGACGCATGCCGGTGAGTTGATCGATCGCGCGCGTGCCTGCGCCGTGATCGAGATTGCCCGCCACAAAAAACAGCGGCGCCTTGTACAGCGCGTGAGCGAAAAGTAACGTTGCGACTGCCAACGCCGCACCGTTGCCAGGCAGTCCCACCAGCATGGTGAGCGTACCGAGCGTCGCAACCGTGGACCAGGCCAGAATGCGCTTGAGATCGCCCTCGCGCAGGGTCTGTATCGCCGCTACGACCGCGGTCAGCGTGCCGACGCCGACCAGCGTGTATTCCCAGAACAACAGATCGCTGAACGCCGCATCCAGCCGCGCCAGCAGATAGATACCGAGTTTGACCATGGTCGCCGAGTGCAGGTATGCGCTCACCGGCGTGGGCGCCGCCATCGCGTTGGGGAGCCAGAAATGAAACGGCAGTTGCGCCGACTTGGTAAACGCGCCGAGGAAGATCAGCGTTAACGCCGCATTCAGGCGCGTATCACCGATGAATTGCGGCACGCGCGATATGAGTTGTTGAATCGAATACGTGCCGGCGATCTCGCCCAGTAGGATGATTCCCGCCAGCAGGGACAGACCGCCCACGCCGGTGATCAGCAGCGCCTGCTGCGCTGATTTGCGCGCGGATTCCTGTTCGTGGTGGTACCCGACCAGTAGAAACGACAGCACGCTGGTGAGCTCCCAAAACACGAACAAAACGATCAGATTGTCGCTGATCACGGCGCCGATCATCGCCGCCATGAACAACAGCAGCAGCACAAACACGCGCCGCGCCTTCGCTTCCCCGGCGAGATAGCCGGCGCCGTAGACGAACACCAGGGTGCCGACGCCAGTGATCAGCAGCAAAAACTGCGCTGCGAGGCCGTCGATGTGCACGGCAAAATCGACTTGCAGCGCTGGCACCCACGACCCGGCAAACGCCCACGGCAACGGCTCGACGGCGAGCAGGTAGGCCAATGCCACAAAAAGAGTTCCGGGAAGCAGTGAGTATGGCAGCAGAGCGGCGGGCGCTACCGCAACAGCGTTGGTGTGATGTGAGTCGCGTGCCATCGTGAAACTCAGCGGCGCCGGGCCCGCCACTCACGCACTGCAATCACGACCAGCGTGATCGCGGTAAGCGGCAGCACGGTCGTAACCATTACGGCGCCGTAGGTCGCGAGCGCGTCATGTTGTTGCGCGGCGAGCAGCAGCCAGGCGGTATAGGCGACGTAGTAAAACAGGAACAGCGCGCCTTCCCAGCGCGCAATCCGGTGCCCGGTGAAGAAGATTGGCAGGCAGGCCAGCGCGACGGCGATCATCACCAACATATCGAAACTGAGCATGGCCGGTGCCACCGACAACGCTTGCGGAGCAACCAGGCCGGACAGGCCCAGCACGCAGAGTATGTTGAACACATTGCTGCCGATGACGTTCCCGACCGCAATATCGCGCTCGCCGCGCAGGGTGGCGACGACCGAGGTGGCGACCTCGGGCAGCGAGGTGCCGGCGGCGACGATGGTCAAGCCGATCACCATTTCGCTCAGTCCCAGCGCCGTGGCAAAAGCCACGGCGGCGTCGACCAGCCAGTTTGCTCCCGCCACCAACAGCACCAGCCCGCCGACGATCAAGCCGAGCTGCGCGCTCCAGTGCCGGTCCCAGGTGTCGGCGGTTGCGCCGAATTCCATCGCGTATTCGTCCCGGGTCGCCTGTTGTTCCCGGCGACTCTGCCGGATCAGAAATACGGTATAGACAATCAGCAATCCGAACAGCACCGCGCTGTCGACCCGGCTGATGCTGCCGTCCAGCGCCAACAGAAACAGCAACACTGAGGCTCCAAGCATGATCGGCACTTCCTGGCGGATCAGCTGCGGCGCCACCACCAGCGGCGCGATCAGCGCCGACAAGCCGAGAATGAACAGCACGCTGAAGATGTTGCTGCCGACCACGTTGCCCAGCGCGATATCAACCTGGCCGCCCCACGCCGAGCGTACCGACACCGCCATCTCTGGTGCGCTAGTGCCGAACGCGACGACGGTAAGCCCGATCACCAGCGGCGAGATACCAAACGACAGCGCCAGCTTCGAAGCACCACGCACGAGAAACTGGGCGCCGGCGACCAGCGTTATCAGACCGGCAACGAACCATGCGAAATTCACGAACCACTCCCTGATCGTGCCTCAGCCGCTCCGGCTAGAGAGTTTCCCGTGACGACGCCGTAGCCGACGACCAGCGTCAGTATGATGATTCCGAAGCCTACGAGCGTCAGTCCGCCGTAACTCTTCGGATCGAGAATGATTATCTTCCGTCCGAGTGCGATCAATGCCACGCTGAAGATGACCTTTAATTCGATCTCTCCGGTAGCGAGATATTTCTTTATCGTTTCGAGCAGTTCGACGCCGATCAGCACAAGCAGAAAAAACCCAAAGATCTCCAGCAACTCGTCGATTTCGAGTATCAACACAGGCTCTGACAGAATGACCCTGACCAGAATCCACCCCAGTTCAATTGTCGATAGCGCGACGACGACTGCCAGCAATGTTATCAGCGCGACAATGACTCCGCGTTCAAATTTACCAAATATAGGGAGCATAAACGCTATATTTATCTGCCATCAAGAGTATCGTGGACCGACTCAAGCGTCACGTCCAAAACCGGGCTCAACAACTGGGGATGGGATGCCAACAGGTAGCTTAGCGGAATGGGTAACCTGTATGGGGGTCAACAGCTGATTGAGCCCCGGGTCTCGCAAACGGCGCTCCACCCAGCTACGCGTGACTACAACGAGGAACGGCCACATGCGGGTTTTCGACACAACCGACAAGTTGACATGCCCTGTTCAGTGTTCTGATCAGCCTTGTGCGAGCGTCGGGACGATGGACTCCGGGCGCGCGCCGGGTTTGACCAGCAGCATTTGCACATCGCCCAGCACGCGCTCGGTGAACCCGCCCTCGCAATAGCACAGGTAGAACTCCCACATGCGGATGAATTCCTCGCTGTAACCCAATTTGCGTATTTGATCGATGTTGGTGAAAAAGTTCCTGCGCCAGGTGGCGAGCGTGGTGGCGTAGTGGGGACCGATATCTTCGAGGTGAAACACGCGCATGTCGGAGGCGCGGGTGGCACTGGACAGCAGCGCGGTGGCCGACGGGATCGTCGAGCCAGGGAAAATATAGCGCTGAATGAAATCCACGCTGTTAGCGGCCGCCTCGAAGCGCTGGTCGCTGATGGTGATGCCTTGCAATAGAAACTGACCGTGAGGTTTCAGTAGTCTGCTGCATTGTGCGAAGTAGGTGTCGTAGTACTTGTGCCCGACGGCTTCGATCATTTCGATGGAGACCAGCTTGTCGTACTGACCGCTTAATTTGCGATAATCCACCTTGAGCAGGGTGATGACCTTGTTCAGGCCGGCGGCATGAATGCGCTCCTTGGCCAATGCATATTGTTCCTCGGAAATGGTGGTCGTTGTGACATGACAGCCATAGTGTCTGGCGGCATGGATGGCGAAGCCGCCCCAGCCGGTGCCGATTTCCAGTACCCGGTCTTCGGGTTTGAGACAGAGCTTTTTGCAGATGCGATCAAGCTTGGCGGTCGATGCCTCGGCAAGTGTCATGTCCGGTCGTTCGAACACGGCGCTGGAATACATCCATGTGTCATCGAGAAAACTGGCGAAGAAGTCATTGCCCAGGTCATAGTGGGCGGCAATGTTGCGGCGGCTGCCGATCTGCGTGTTGCGATTCATCCGGTGCAGCAGTTTGCGCAGTGGCGTGGCGAGGCGGGCCAGGCCGCGCTCGTCAATCGCGTCGCTGAGTTCCCGGTTCAGGACCATCAACCGGATAAGATCGGTCAACTTGTCGGTTTTCCAGTTGCCGATCATGTAGCTTTCCGCTACGCCTATAGAGCCGCCGAACACCGCGTCGGCATAGAAAGCGGAATCGATCACGTGCAGTGCCGGCGCCGGCAAATCCGTGCCGCCGGGTCCGAACACATGGCGTTCGTGCCCATCGATGAGCGTCAGGCTACCGGTGTGCAAGCGGCTCAGCAGATTGAGCAAGAGCTTTTTTGCAACGCCGGTGAGTAGCGGCAGCCGGCGTGCCGGCGCGCTGGACATCGCGGGAGCTATGAATGGCGAAGACTTCATGACAAGATCTCCTTACGGTCTTTTTCGGGATGCGAGTGAAAGGGAATGCGTTTCAGCCACAAGCGCAGAGCCTGCCAGTAGATGGCGCCGACCACCTTCACGGTCATCGGCGGAAACAGCAACAAGGCACTCGCAAGATTCCAGGCGGTGATGGGCTGGCCTTCCAGATACAGTGTGGCGTCGAAACAGGCTTGCTGGTTTTCTTCGTTGATCATGTGCACCAGCAGCCGGTTATCACGGACCAGGAAGCGCCAGTCATAGGTCTGCGCCAGCGGCATGAACGGCGACACGTGGAACGCCTTTTCCAGGCGAAACACCTGCGCGCGTTTGTCAGGCTTGCCGCGTGCATCCATCACATAACTGTATTGCTCGCCCCAGGGTGTGTTGTTGATCTCGGCGACAATGGCCTCGATCTGACCGCCGTCCTCTGAGTGGCAATAATAGAAACTCACCGGATTGAAGCCGTGACCAAAATAGCGCAGATGCGTGACGAGAAACACAGGTCCCTGCGGACAAAAGCCCTGGCGTTCCTGCACCAGATCCAGCACGGACTGCTTGAGCGGTTGCGCGGCTGGCCCCAGGTGGTCGGCGCGACGAAACCAGGCGAGGTTTGGCTTGCCTGTGGACCACAGCCAGCGGCCGGCGAAGACCGTGTCTAGTTCGTCGAGATCGAGACACAGCATGAACAGCCGGTAACTGAAGGCATGCGGGCGCGGCAGATGGCGGCGGTGTCTAAGCTGTCCTGCGTACAAGCAACTCTGCATGATCCTGAGTCCGTTGTTGAAAGTGTGCCAAGGCGTTGAGGCTGCTGACCACGCCGTCTTCGTGAAAGCCGTTGCGCCAGTACGCGCCACAGTAATAGATGTGATTCGCGCCGTTGATTTCCGCCTGGCGCTGCTGCGCCACGATGCCGGTATTCGTGAACACGGGGTGGTCGTACTCCATGCGCGCTATCACGCTGTCCGGATCGATGTCCTGTTCGCGGTTCAGCGTCACCAGCAGCGGCTGCGGAGTTTTCAGGCTCTGCAGGATGTTCATTGAGTAGGTGACCGAAGCCGCCTGGTCTGCATGACTCGGCAGATGGTAATTCCAGGCGGCATGCGCCAGCGGACGGCGCGGCAGCAAACGTGCATCGGTATGCAGCACCGCCACATTGCGCTGATAGGGCAGGGCGGCCAGCACGTCGATTTCCTCGCGGCTGGGATCGGCCAGCATCTTCAATGCCTGATCGCTGTGGCAGGCCATGAACAGGGCGTCGTAATGTTCGTTGCTGAACTGTCCTGATTTCACATTCACGCCATGCGCCGTGCGCTTAACCCATTGCACCGGTGCGTTGAGTCGGATGCGATCGGCGAATCCCACGCTGAGCCTTTCCACGTAGCGCGCCGAACCGCCTTGGATGACGCGCCATTGCGGCCGTTCGTCCACCGACAACATGCCATGGTGAGCGAAGAAGCCGATGAAAAAGCGGGCCGGACAGTCAAGTATCTGCTGGGGCGTGGCCGACCAGATCGCCGCGCCCATCGGAAGAATGTAATGTTCGCGGAACACCTTGCTGTAGCGACGCGCGTCGAGAAACTCCGCCAGCGTCGGTTGGCTGCCGTCATTGGCCTGTAACCAGGCCGTCGCCTCGCGATTGAAGCGCATGATGTCGGTGATCATGCGATAGAAGCTAGGACGCAGCAAATTGCGTCGCTGCGCGAACAGCGTGTTGAGGGTGGTGCCGTTGTATTCCAGTCCGCTTTTCTCATCCTGCACGGAAAAGCTCATATTGCTCGGCTGCGAGGCGACGCCGAGTTCATCGAGCATCCTGATGAAATTCGGATAGGTCCAGTCGTTGAAGACGATGAAGCCGGTATCGACGGCATACTGCTTGCCGTCCAGTTCGATGTCATGGGTATGCGTGTGGCCGCCGATGCGATTGTCGGCCTCATACACCGTGATCGCGTGATCTTGCCGATGCAGATGCCAGGCGGCGGTGAGTCCGGCGATGCCGCTGCCTATGATGGCTATTTTCATGATGGTCTCCTCTCGCGGCGAGCCTCGCGCATGCCGGCAGGCACCGGCTTCATGTCCCAGATCAGGCCCAGCCACGACAGCAGTTTCAGGCCGTACCAGGTGAAATCGATTTCCCACCAGTAAAAGCCCTGACGCGCGGTGCCGGGGAAGTGGTGATGATTGTTGTGCCAGCCTTCGCCGAAGGTCAGCAGCGCCAGCCAACCGTTGTTGCGGCTGCTGTCGGGAGTTGCGTAACGACGCGAGCCGAAGCGATGCGCCAGCGAATTGATGGTGAAGGTGGCCTGGTAGAGGACGATGGTGGAAATCACAAAACCCCAGACGACCATCTGCGCGCCATTGGTCTGCAAGTGCGGCATGGCGTATTCCAGCCAGGTGCCGAGGACGAACAACAGGCCCATCGCCAACACCGGCGCGAAGAAATCATAGCGGTCGAGAAAGCGCAGTTCCGGATAGCGCAGGAAATCCTTGATCAGTGCTTTGCGAGTGGCGAAATGCGCGCTGTTGAGAAACCAGCCGATGTGACTCCACCAGAATCCGCGCTGCGGACTGTGCGCATCTTCCGGACCGTCGGCGTGGCGATGATGGTGGCGATGATGCGCGGCCCACCACAGCGGTCCGCGCTGCGCGGCGCTCGCGGCCAGCAAGGAAAAGCCAAATTGCAGCCAGCGGCTGGTCTTGAAGGTGCGATGGGAAAAATAGCGGTGATAAAAACCGGTGATGGCGAACATGCGCAGGACGTACATTGCGACAGCGACGACCCCGGCGACGGGACTGTAACCCACCCACAATACGCCCAGCGCTGCAACATGCAGGCCGATGAATGGAATAAGGCGCAGCCAGTCGATGCGCACGGGGCCGCTGGCAACGGCCTCGTTGTCGAACCAGAGTCGCAGGCTGATCAAGGCTTGTTTCATGGTTGACTTGCCGGCCATTGTTGCGGGACCTTTTGAATCTTGTCGATGTCGTAGCCGAGTGTTTTCAGGTGCGCGAGGATGGCGACGTAGTCGGCATCGGCTATGGCCGGTGTTCTGGCCATGATCCATACATAGTCGCGCGCGTTGCGGCCGATAACGGTCTGGTCATAGTCGGGCGTGAGATAGACAATGCGGTAATCGGCCTTGATCGGCCAGATAAACTGCATGCCCCATACGGCATTGCCCGTGCCCGGTGTGACGAAACCTTTGGGCGTATGTGTCTTCAGCGCGCCATCGAAGCCGCCGGCGCGGAAGGTGAAGGTGGTGGCTATCGTGCCGTCGGCGTTCTTTTGATATGACTCAACGGCGTTGTGCGCACCCTGCTCGATAAAGGTCGGTATGTTGGCGATCACATGCCAGTCGCCCATGAAGCGATCGAGATCGACATCAGCTACGGTGGGCATTGGTGTCATGCCGTTGCCGGCGCAGCCGGCCAGCAACAGGAGTGGTGCGAGCGCGCTTTTATGCATGGTAGTGGCTCCGGTAGAGACTGTGAGAAGCCGGATCGATTTCATAACGCAACTGACGTCGACCATCGACCTCGGTTTCAAGTGCCAGCCATTCTTTGTTGCTGCCGTACCAAAGATCAATGCTGAACTTGCTCGTGATCAGACGATAGCGCGTAGCTATGATCTGCCTGTCGCTCAGCAGCAGCGGCGAGCTGCCCAAGTTCTGTACGCGTATGGAAAGGTGCTCACCGTTTTGCGCATTGAGCAGCGCGGCTTGAGTCAGAATGTCCGGATTCCAGTAGGCGAAGGACATCACGCAGCCGGCAAGTGTGGTCTTCGCATCGGCAGTATTCAGCAGAAATCCCCAATCACTCGTTTTTCCGGTGATACTGATGACCTTGCCGTTATCTGTGGTGCGCGACTCAATGTCCGTCAGGCAACCACCCTGCCAGCGCTCGGTAGCAACATGCTCATACTCGTAGACAGTGAATCCTAGAATGCGGATTTCGTAGTCCGCCTGGCTATGCAGAACCTGGTGGCCGTCTTCCAGCGATAGTCGGTAAACATGCTGACCTATAGGCTTGTCGTCGAGCAGGACGTTGAATCGCCATTCCTGCGGGGAGTAGGCATAGGCCGGACTCATCAGTGCCAGAGCGCACAGCATACTAGCCAGAAGTTGGTGCAAATTGTGGAAGCGGTTCATAGCGCATGACCTTTGAGTAGTTGCTAACGTGGTGGCCCTGGGATGAAGGCATTGGTGCGGCGAATGTAGTCGGCGTATTCGGGGCGACGCGTTTTGATATCGCTCTCCAGAAGCGCCACACCCGAGATCTTGATCAGCAGCAGCGTCATCAACAGCGGCGAGACGATGGTCCAGGCATTGCCGCTGGCAACGGCGATCAACCAGAAACCCCACCAGAGCAGCGTTTCGCCGAAATAATTCGGATGACGCGTGTAGCGCCACAAACCGCTCCGCATCACCTTGCCGGCATTGCCGGGATTGGCTTTGAAACGTGCCAGTTGCCAGTCGCCAATTGTTTCGAACAGAAAGCCTGCCACCCAGAGCGTGACGCCGGCGACGTCCAGCCAATTGAGCGGGCGCTCGCCGGACAGCGCCGCGAACAGCGGCAATGCGACTATCCAGGCCAACACCGCCTGTAGCGTAAACACGTACAGGAGACTTTTGATTTCATAATGCGGCTGGTTGCGCGCGCGTATTGCCTGATAACGCCGGTCTTCGCCATGGCCGCGGTTACGCCAGGTGATATAGCCTGCCAGACGCACCGCCCAGACGATGAGCAGCATGGCAAGCAACGGTGCTCTTGAGCCGAAGTCAGTGAGTGCTGAGTAATAGGCCCATGCGCCAACGACAAAGAACAGCGCCCAGAAGCTGTCGACGATGCTGGCATTCTTCAATGGAAGGCTGATAAGCCAGACAACAGCCCCGAGCGTGGCCATCCACAGCAATGCGTTGAGCGACGCCGACCAATCAAAGCTCATGGCGAAATCCGTCCAGATGAAGTGCCAGTCGACCCAGGAGTGGAGTCAGCACGGCCCAGCCCACTGCCAGATAGATCAGCTCCGGCATGGGCTGTACCCACTGCATCGCGCCGAGATTGACGCCACCCCAATACGCGGCGGGGCCGCCGATCAGACCGAACAGTGCCAGGATTGCGCTGTGAGCACGCAATCCGCGCAGCGAGACATTCAGTGTGGTGGCGAAGCATGCCCACAGCGCGATCATCCATGGCGGCGACAGTGCGGCTGTTTGACCGGCATAAGTGACCCAGCCGAGTAGCGCCGGCGGTGTCTCGAACAAGAGTCCGATAAAGAGCGCTGCTACAATCAGGCGCGCCTCAAGTCCCGCGTGGCGTGCAGTCCGGATATGGAAGAACAGAATCACAGCGATGACAACAGGACCCGACCAGCTAAGACCTTGCGCCGCCCCAATCACAGTGGCGAACCAGCCAAGCTGGAAGCGCAGAATGTTCGGCAGGTTACGGCGCAACCAGGAGGGTGATGCTTCCATGTTCATCACGTGTTCCTGATCAGGCAGGCTTGGAGGCTGCTGTCGCATCAGCGGCGCTCGAACAGATAATGCGACACCCACCAGGTCTGGCCATGGTTGTAGCCGAACAGCTCGGCACAGGCCATGAAGAAAATCCGCCAGCGTTGCCGCCACAGTTCCGCGTCATCCGCGCCATAGGTTTGTTCCAGTATCGGTGTGATCAGGTCGCGATGGTGGTCCATGGCGGTCAGCCAGGCGTTGGCGGTTTCCTCGTAATGACGGCCATCCCAACGCCAACGTTGCAGCAGACTGAGATGATCCTGAAAATACAGTGCCAGATCGTCGGATGGCATCATGCCGCCGGTGAAAAAATAGCGACTCATCCAGTCGCTTCCATCACGTTCCTCGAACAGATACGGCGCATGACGATGAACGAAGATGTGCATGAAGAAGAATCCGCCGGGTCTCAGCCAGTCATGTACACGATGAAACAGTTCCGGCCAGTTGCGCATGTGCTCGAACATCTCAACTGAGACGACGCGATCGAAGCTCTGTTCGATGCGGAACTCATTCATGTCGGCCGTGATCACGGTCAGATTATCGAGCGCAAGGCTTTGCGCCTGTTGCTGTATGTGCAGGCGTTGCGGCACGGAATTGGATACGGCGGTGATGCGCGCATCGGGATAGTGACTGGCCAGCCACAGGGACAAGGAACCCCAGCCGCAACCGAGTTCCAGAATATCCTGTCCGTCGTGGATATCCGCATGCTCGCAGCTGAGTTCCAAGGCGCGGGTTTCGGCTTCGCTCAGCGTGGCGGTGTTCTCATCCCAGTAGCTGCCGCTGTATTTTCGGTGCTTGCCGAGCACGAGTTCAAAAAACCGCGGCGGCAGTTCGTAGTGCTGCTCATTGGCTTTGTCGGTGTCCAGCGCAATCGGATTCAAGGACAGGGCGGCGGAGAATTGCCGTGTCAACGAAGCAGCCGTTGCACAATTATCGGCACCGGTTTCCTGCAGCCTTTGTCGGCACAAGCGGCGTATGCCGGCGCGTATCAAAGCGTCGGGGACGATGCCCTGTTCCACCCACGTGAGTGTTGTAGCGATTGCGTTCATATGGCCTCCTTCAAGCTTGCTACGGCGAGAATCTCCATGGCATCCCCGTCTGGATCATTGATATAAAAAGAGGTGTTCCCATTCCGATGCGCTTTCAAAGCACCGAAGCGTTCGGCATCGCCGCGCTCAATGCCGATGTGCGGCGGGTGTTGATCCCGCGTTATCAGGGCGAGGCTCATGTTGGCGAACTTGATCTGAGCCCAGGGGTCATCCTGGTAATGCACCTGGCAATTGAGTAGCCGCAGATACCAACTCACGGCTTGCGCAATGTCGTTGACCTGGACGGCGATGTGATGTATCCGGTCCATGTCAGTCCTTGCGCTCCAGCAGCGCTTCGATCTTTCCACGCATCTCGGTACTTCCCGGCTCGACATGACTGCCGAAGGGGATGACCGCCTTCGTATCGCGGGCGATCAAGTATTTATGGAAATTCCACTGCGGTTCGGTACCCGCTGACGTGCTCAATGCTTTGTAAAATGGATTGGCCATCGCACCGGTGACGCTGGACTTTTCATACATGCGGAAATCGACCCCGTAATTCAGCTTACAGAACTCGATAATCTGCTCGACCTGGCCGGGCTCCTGTTTATAATCGTTGGAGGGAAAGCCCAGTACCACCAGCCCTTGGGATATATACTGGACATAAATCTTCAGCAAGGCATCGAACTGGGGCGTTAAGCCGCAGCGCGAGGCCGTGTTCACGACCAGGATGACCTGGCCCTGGTATTGGCAAACACTTTCGGTATTGCCGGAAAGCAGCCGCTTGAATTCGTAATTGAGCAGATCGGGGCAGACCCTGCCGGCCTGGGCGGTCAATGGCAGCGAGAACAGGGTCAGCAAGGCCAGCGCAGATAGTGATTTCATATTTTGTCCAAGACAAATATGGGTGATGACTACAATTTAGTCCTGTTGTTTCGCTATGTCAAGCGATTGTCCTAGACAACTAGGGGGGTGACTAGGCATACTGTCCATATGATGACTATCGCGCAGCTTGAACGAGAAACCGGCCTGTCCAAGGACGTGCTACGGGTTTGGGAGCGCCGCTATGGGTTCCCCACGCCGAGTCGCGCAAAATCCGGTGAACGCCTCTATGACGCTGAGCAGGTCGAGCGCTTGCGGGTGATCAAACGCTTGATGGATCAGGGCCAGCGTCCCGGCAGGTTGTTATCGATGTCGGCGGAGGAACTGAATGCCCATGCGCAGTTCCAGCAGTCGGTGGCGGATGAGGCCATGCACCTAGGGCCCTATCAAGCAATCATCGAGCAGGTCTTGTCGGACGATATTGCGGGCTTGCGACACTCCTTGTCGCGGCTGTTGGCCAAGCTGGGTTTACAGCGCTTTGTCCAAGACGTTGCGCCGCAGTTGAACGAGCTGGTCGGTAACAACTGGGCCAGCGGTCGCCTGGATATTCATCAGGAACATTTCTACTCCGAGGAACTGGGCCGCCTGCTGCGCGCGGCCATCGGCGGCTTGCGGGCGGCGAATCAACCGCCGCGCATACTGCTGACAACGCTTTCCGGGGAGGAACACGGATTGGGTTTACTGATGGTGGAGGGCGTGCTGGCACCGGAGGGTGCGCAATGCATCTGCCTCGGACCGCAAACACCTATAGAAGATATTTTCAAGGCGGTCTCCGCCTATGCGATCCAAGTAGTGATCTTATCCTTCAGCAGTACGTTCGCGCACAAGAAGGGCCTGGCGGCCACCAAGCAAGTCAGGGACAGACTGCCGGCGGACGTCGAGATATGGGCCGGCGGCGCGATGACCCGTGCGCTGCGCAATCATGATTCTCCGGGCGTCTTGTGGACGCCGGAACTGGCGGATTGTCTGGTGCATCTAACGGACTGGCGTGAGCGTCACAGCAACTAATGGCCGATCTGCAATCATTGGGGTTTTAATGGAATGGACTCACTTGGCTAGGCAGGATGATATAACCATCCAACCATAGCAAAAGATGGGGAGTCCAAAGATGAACATTAGCGTACTGGGTATCGATTTGGCCAAACAGATTTTCCAATTGCACGGTGTGGATGAGGAGGGTCAGGCTGTTCTTCGGAAGAAACTGACACGTAGTAAGCTGCTGGCCTTTATTGCCCAGCTCGAACTTTGCCTGATTGGACTGGAAGCTTGCAGCAGTTCGAACTGGGCCCGAGAGATGAAGAAGTTGGGCCATACTGTGAAGCTCATCAGCCCGCAATTTGTGAAACCCTACGTCAAAAGTAATAAGCACGATGTGGCCGATGCGGAGGCGATCTGCGAGGCAGTGAGTCGCCCCAATATGCGCTTCGCGCCTATCAAGGAGGTTGAACAGCAGGATATCCAATCACTGCATCGGGCCCGGGAGCTGTTGATCAAACAACGCACAGCGCTGTGTAATCAGATTCGAGGGCTGTTAGGTGAGTATGGACTGGTTGTGTCCCAAGGCGTGCATCGGCTGCGCAGTGGATTGCCAGAAATGTTGGAGGATGGAGACAACTCGCTGAGTTTTCAAGCTGTGGGTCCCGAAAACTCATAACATGCCTGTTTCCTCGTTAGCCATAGCGTCATCAAGCGGCCAACCGCTCGTAGTCATGGTGTAAACCCGGATGGTGCAAAAACAGCATTCTTGCTTTCAAGCCCGTCTGGTCAAAAAACTCATCTGTATCGAGACATCAACATCTTAGCACCCGTTGCACGTGTCACAATGGCTCTGTGACTTGCCTCAAATGAGGATTACAAATACTAATGAGTACGTTAGTAAGCCGACACTAAGATGTACGTTCCCGCCTCCTTTGAAGGGGGCGGGACAGGGTGGGGGTAGTGTAATCAAACTCAAATGCTAAGGCGAAACAAA
>CALZJG010000131.1 GCA_945787555.1 uncultured Chromatiaceae bacterium
AACAAAACGCCACATGAACAGGCTGTGGGTATGGATTGTTTCGTCCTTCCGTGCTCAATCCGCCAGCGGGCTTCCTGATCAAAGGAATGCCGTTCTTACTTTTTGAGGAGACTCTAATTAATCACCCGATTACGGATCGCGGCGGTTACGAGCCGCTGGCTGATTAAGAACCTCGGTGGCAACCACGACCTCCTTGGCCAGCGCCGCCATTTTCCGTCGTTGCGAACGCGCCTGCCCGCGCAGCCGCTCAAAGGCTTCCCGCTCTGTGAGGCGGTAACGCTCCATCAATACCCCCACTGCGGTGCTGGTCTCGCGACCCTGCGCCAAGGCCTTACTGAGTTGTTGCTCCGACTCTTTAAGTCGTTGTAATTCCAAACCTTGAATCAGAGCGATTTCCGTGGTCGCCAATAGTTGCCCCACACTAACGGGCGTGATGACATAACCGGCGACGCCCAGAGAAACCGCTAAGGCCACCTGTTCGTGGGCCGGCGGGCCCAACATGAGGATGGCCGGCACACCCACATCATTCTGTAGCCAACGCACCAAGGAACCGGCTTGGTCACCCACGGATTCGGTGTCTATCACCACCAAATGCGGGGGGGCGCCCGACAACATAGGTGGGCTTCCTGCGCATCGACGGCTTTTTGAACTTCATATTCAGCGGATCGGTACGCCTCTAGGAGCTCACCCCACCGGGTCACTGAACCCACCAGCAAAAATTGCGGCCGATCCGGACGCTGGACGCGGCTGGGCGCCTCTTGCTTATCTTCATCAAGCTGGTTTGGCGTTGACATACCCCCCCCCTCACCGTTCTTCTAATTATTTGAACGGGCTGACACTGAGTCACGCTGCCACACTAGTTGCGTGGTCTGGACGAGTTTCAAGTGTCCCCTGAACTACCGCTCGACGCGTATTCAAGGCGGGGGCTGAGCCTGCATCTCACTACCGCAGGGACGAGGCGGTTATTGTTTTTGCTGCTTATTCCAAAAATCCCAAGGTCATTGATAACTGTGACATTACATTACCCATATAACAAGGATCCAGCGTTGAGCTTGCGGATCATCATTCACATACAAGTAAGTACATTAATTAATGCTTTAGTAGGGTTTAACTCGATCCTAACATTAGCTCAGGCTAAAGGAAAAGCCCTTCTAGAAGTCGGAAAGAGGGTGACGTCCGCACAGAATGACCGACGACACCTAGGAAGCACTCGGGAAGCACTCGGCGGAGTGCTCCGCGAAAAGTCTCGGCGGGGATAGCAAAAATGGCTGGCTAAAAATCGCGATCTTTGACCGTCTTGCGGCCGTCACGGCGGGCATTCTCGATGGCCTGGTCGCACAGCGCTCGAATCTTATCCGATAACATGTCCATCACTGCCGACGAGGTATTCATATCCGATTGGGCGCGCACATAGTTTTTCACTTTGGACGCCACTACCAGTATCTCTTTTTCACCGTTCACTCCAAGCCCTCCTTAGCTGATATGGACAGGCTTTAGCCTGCCATAAGACACCCTGCCTTGGATCAAATGTAGCACATGAGCGTCAACAGCGTAGGGTCAGCCCAGCCCGGCGCGACAGTGCCGCCTTCCGATCACTACAATAAGGCACCGGCTCACAACCAGGATGCACAGCCATGGCCACGACGGCCCAGGATTTCGATACCCTCTATCAGCTTGCCCAAGTTGCGCGCAAACAACGCCCGCGCGGCCGCTACGCCCCCAGCCCGACCGGGCCCTTGCATCTGGGCAATGTGCGCACCGCCCTACTCGCCTGGTTACAGATCCGGCTGGTGGACGGTGTGTTCATTTTGCGCATGGAAGACCTCGACTTACCGCGCGCGCGCGCCGGTAGCGCAGCACAAATCCTGGACGATCTGCGCTGGCTGGGGCTGGACTGGGATGAAGGCCCCGACCTGGGAGGTCCGCTCGCTCCCTACACCCAATCGGAGCGGACACCGCTGTATCAAGAAGCCTTACAGCGACTCATCAACGCGGATCGCTTGTATCCCTGTTATTGCTCACGCAAAGACGTCGCACTTGCCGCCAGCGCCCCCCATGCCGGCGACACCACGTTCATTTATCCCGGCACCTGCCGCAACGGCGCCCCGGCCCGACCCGAACGCGATCCCGCCTGGCGCTACCGCGTGCCTGAGCGCGTCGTGAGCGTAGTGGACGAAATCGCCGGCCCACTTGCCCAAACCTTGCATCATGAGGTGGGCGATTTCGTGGTCAGGCGCGCCGATCGGCTGTTCGCCTATCAACTGGCGGTGGTGGTGGACGATGCCTTGATGGGCATCACCGACGTGGTGCGCGGCGTCGATCTGTTCGATTCCACGCCACGTCAAGCGGAGCTGTTCGACGCGCTGGGCACGCCCGTGCCGCGCTATTGGCACGTGCCCTTGCTATTGGACGCCACAGGCCGGCGCTTGGCCAAACGTGACGAGGCCGCCTCACTGGCCGCGTTACGCGGGCAGGGCGACTCGGCGCCCGCCATCGTGGGCCGCTTGGCGGCGGAACTGCAGTTGATTCCGCCCGGCACCGAGCTTGGCCCCCGCCAATTGCTGGCCCGACTCGACCTGCCGACCTTTCGTCACCACCTCGCCGCCGCCTTGCAGGCACAGCGCGCGACGTCTCACGCCTGAAGCGTTCTAGCACAGACAGAACAACCTCGCTATCATGGGCACCTTTGCCGATTGTCGAGGAATTAACGTCATGCCGCAGACTCCCACCACCGACGACTGGTCCTTCGCCTGTCATCTGACTTATCCCGAACACGGCGCTGTCACCGTGTTGCGGCACACTAACGGCGTCACCGCGGTCACCGCCTTGCGTGAACTACCGGCCAGCGGCTTGGAGATAGGACGGCGGCCGGTGTTCGTGGGCGTCACCGAGACGGTGCAAGCGCTGTTAATGGACCCGGCCAGCAAAGTCATCACCCCTAGCGAAGGCGTGCCGCGCGATGCCTTCCCCGCCTACGCCTATGTAGACCAAGCCAGCGGCACGTATTGCATGGTGTTCGACGGCGACAAGGAAACGGGCGCCGACCCGGTCCAGTGCGACGGCAACAGCGCGCCGGTCATTTTCCTCGACGCCGACGCCGCGCGGGGCGCCAAGGTCGATAAGATGCTGTGCCTGGGACGCGGCCATCACGTCGTGGCCTACAGCGCCCCTTCGAACGCCGTGCCCAACACGCCGCGGCGCGCCTATGTGACCAACCTGCTCGACGGCACCTTGATGGTCATCGGCAACGATCCCGCCGATAGCGCAAGTTATCTACAGGTACTCGATACCCTTAACCTGTGCGAACCGGAAAAAGAAAAGCAACCTGACACCGATGTGCCCAACAATGCCTTTCCCCACGGCATGGTGTATTCACCGATCACCGGCAAGCTCTACAACCTCAACAACGGCTACGGCAGCGTAGTCATCGTCGATCCGCTCACGAACACGATCGAAGGCCGTCATGCCATGCCGATGAGCAGCAATCTCCTGCTCAGCCCCGACGGCCGGTATTTGATAGGTAAAGGTGTGGACCGCAAAAGCGATCCCGAGCATCTTATCGGGCGCCTCACCGTCATGGACGCCGCCAGCGGTGAAACAGTCGCGCTGGTGGATTTGCCGGACGTCTATCCCAGCGTGTATCGCTTCAGCCCCGACGGGCGCAAGCTCTATCTCACCACCGCCGCCACCGGCAAGGGCGCGCAAAGAGACCATGCCAACTTAAACACCTTATTGGTGTTTGATACCACCAACTTGCCCGCCATCCGGCTGATCAAGGAAGTCACGGTGGGCGTGGCGGATTGCGGGCGGCGCCCCATCGCCTTCGCAGCGCGCGCGCAAGGCGCGCCGTGGCTGTTCGTGCCCAATCCCAGCGACGGAACGCTCTCCATTCTGGATGGCAATACAGACACTGTGACGGAGACCGTCGCGATCAGTAACCAAGCGATCGCCGAAGTCAATTTTTGTTATTGGGGGCGACCCATCTTTGGGGCCTGAGAATAAGTCGAACGCGAGTATCGTTGGCATCCGCGCTGCTCCAACAGCGCGGTGACCTCTTGCACCGGCCGCGACGCACTGATCAAGAATCCTTGCAGACATTGACAGTCCCACTCGCGCAACACGTCGCGTTGCCGCTCGGTCTCCACACCCTCGGCGATTACCTCCAACTTCAAGCTACGCGCCATGGCGATGATGGCGCACACAATCGCCGCGTCATCGGGATCGTTATCCACATCGGCAATGAAAGAGCGGTCTATCTTCAAGGTCGAGATGGGAAAGCGCTTCAAATAACTCAAAGCGCAGTAACCCGTGCCAAAGTCGTCGATGGCGAAGCGAAAACCCGCGGCCGCCAAGGACTGCATCAGCTGCTGCGTGTGGCGCTCTTGCTCGATGAGCAAACTCTCGGTGATTTCCAGTTCGATGCGTTGCGGGGCGATACCGGTTTCATGTGTCGACTGTAAGAGAAAGTCGTATAGATCCGGCTGATGAAACTGCCGTGCTGATAAGTTCACCGCGACTTGCAACTCACCCACGTCTGTGTCTTGCCATACAGCGATTTGTTTACATACGGTCTGCAAGACCCATTTGCCTACCGGGACGATCAAACCCGTCTCTTCCAATATAGCGATGAAATCACCCGGCGCAATCAAGCCGAAATCGGGATGGCGCCAGCGCAACAAGGCCTCCAGCCCCACGATACGCTCACTCGCGATATCGACCTGGGGCTGATAGAAGACCTCGAACTCCTGGCGGTCCAAGGCGCGCCGCAAACTCGTCTCAAGATTCAGGCGATCGAAGGACCTGGCTCCCATCTCGGGCGAGTACCAGGAATAAGAGTTCCGTCCGCGGTCCTTGGCGCGATACATGGCGATGCCGGCATGCTTCAACAAAGTCTGCTCGTCCCCGCCGTCTTGAGGATAGACGGCCACGCCCATACTTGCCGTGACTACGAATTCGTGCGCCTGGAAATCCACGGTATGGGCTAGGGACTCCAATATCTTGCGCGCCAAGTCGGTCGCCTCCGCCGGGCTGCGCAGGTCACCCAACACCACCGCGAATTCGTCACCGCCGACCCTTGCGACGGTATCACCGTCGCGCAAGACTGCGCCGATACGTTTCGCCAAGGTGCGTAACACGTCGTCACCCGCCTCATGACCCAAAGAATCATTAATCAACTTGAAACGATCGAGATCCAGAAACAGTACGCCGACTTGATGCACGCCGCGCGCCGCCCGTGCCAAGTCTTGTTGCAGTCTATCCATCATCAAGGCTCGATTGGGAAGACCGGTCAAGAGATCATGCTGCGCGAGATACTGCAAACGCTCCTGAGTCTGCAATATCTCGGTGACGTCCTTGCCGGTGGAAACAAAGTGCGTGAGCTTGCCGCGCTCATTGAACAAAGGCGTGATAGTCTTTTCTTCATAATACAGAGAACCGTCCTTACGACGATTCACCAATACATCCCGGAACACCTCACCGGCGAGTATCTTGGCCCACATCTCCCGATAGAATGCCAGTTCATGCACGCCTGACTTGATCACGCTGGGTGTTCTGCCCAATACCTCTGCTCGGGAATAGCCCGTGGCACGCTCGAAGGCGGGGTTGACGAATTCGATCACCCCGCTGGTGTCGGTGATAATGACAACATCAGCGGTTTGCCTAATGGCGCTAGAGAGGCGATTGCGCTCGGCATCGGCATGGCGCCGTTCGGTCAAGTCGCGCACCACCGCCACGACCATGCCCTCACACTCGGCCAAGGCGCCGTCCATGGCGCGCAAGCGCACGTCGACCGGGAACTCCTCGCCATTCTTACGCCGCGCCATCCATTCGAAGTCAACACGTTCACCGCGGCGCACCCGCTCCAGTAACTCCCAGGTTTGCTCCTTCGAATAGCCTTCGCCCATCCAGGTTTCAGGTGGGAGTGTCAGCATTTCCTCGCGCGTGCAGCCATAAGCGCTCAGCACCTGATCATTGACATCGATCAAGCTGCCGTCGGGACCATGAAAGAAAATCATGTCGGGACTGGCCTCGTACAAAGAGCGCAGGAATTCATCCGATTTCGCTGCCTGCAATTCCGCACGCTGCCTTTGCGTCGAATCCTCCAAGGCCTGGAGCGCATAGCCGACTTCATCGCTTAATTCCGACAGCAAGGCGATCTCGCGCTCATCGAAGGCATCCGTCTCTACGGCGTAAACATTGATGGCGCCGACAACCTTACCTCCCACAAATAGAGGGAACGCCGCGGAGGAACGGAAGCCTCGCGCCGTCGCCGCTGCCCGCCACAGCGCGAACAAACCATCGGTCTCGCTATCATTATTGATGACGTAATGACTAGTGCGGATGGCTGTGCCGGTCGGACCACGCCCCTCGGGACTATCATCACAACGGATATGAATTTCCCGCAGATAATCCTCATGCATGCCCGCATGGGCCACCACACGCACTTCGCCGGTGACGAAATCCGCCATTCCCACCCACGCCATGCGATAACCCGCATCCTCGTGCAAGATGCGACAGGTTGCGGCCAACAAACGTTGGGGGTCGGACTCGCGCACCACCAACTTGGTCACGGCGCTGATGGTGCGGCGGATTCTATCGAGTTGCTCGATACGCTGTTGGCTACGTGCACGCTCGGAAATATCACGGAATAGACTCACGAAAAACGTTTCATCACCGAATTCAACATAACGCACATGAACTTCCAGCGCGATTTCACTGCCGTCCTTGCGGCGATGACGCGTCTCGAAACGATCCGAACCGTCGCGGATCACATGCTGGATGTGGCGTTCGATCTCTTGCGCATCCTCGTTCGCTTCCAGATCACTGAGATGGCGACCAATGAGTTCTCGCTCCGCATAGCCCACCAAGGTGCAATAAGCGCGATTGACCTCCCTGATGCACCCGTCGGGGCCGACCACGCACACGCCGTCGGGGCTGAATTGGACGATGAGGCTGTCCAGGTTGGTAGCGCCGAAGTTGCTTTCGTCGAGTTTGTTCTTGCTAGCCATAAGTTACCTGTAGCGCCCTTACCGCAACACCCGCTCTCCGATCGACTCGCACAAGACCAGATTGGCAATCCCATCCAGCTGTCATGGGGAGCCTAGATGATAGTTTAGGCGGTACTAATATGGTTTCGTATTGGGGTAGCTGTGAACAAAGGTAAAAGCCATTCCATGACTGTGTAATTGACTGCATGACACATACCACTTCTAATTCTTAGCTCTCGCGCAGAAGGTCTCCGCTTTTCAAGCAACACCTTCTAGTACAATTCCCTCTGCGACGTGCAGACCGCGCCTCGCGATCACCCAACCAACAACAACCGGAGGCGACATGAGTAATCACATTTACAAAATGGTAGAGCTGGTGGGCAGCTCTGACGTCAGTACTGATGATGCAGTGCAAAAGGCCATCGCCCGCGCTTCGAAAACGGTGCGCAACCTGGACTGGTTCGAAGTCGTGGAGAGCCGCGGCAACATCAAGAACGGCCAGGTTTCCCAATTTCAAGTGAAGATCAACGCCGGTTTTCGTCTGGAAGAATAAGCTCGAAATTAACCGCCCCGGTGCATCCGGGGCGGCGCGGCCCGTCAGTGGAAATGACACAGATAGTCCATCAGCTCGGTCACTTCGATTTCGAAATGGCTACTGCCCGGCACCTCAAAACTTTCGCCGGCGCGGTATTCGTGCCACTCTTGCTCATCCGCCACCTTGACCCGGCAGCGTCCCTGGGTAATGTCGAGGGTCTCCGGCGCTTCGCTATGGAAACGGTACACGCCCGGCAACATCACCCCCAAGGTTTTCATCTCACCCTCGGCGGTGATGATCGAGCGGCTGGTGACGCGGCCGTCGTGATACACATTGGCCTTTTTCCTGACTTCCACATTCTTCAGATTCATGAGGCTATCCCAATAGATACGCGGCCCGCCGTGGGGCCCCATGAACCTCATATAGCATCTTGAGCCGTCGCCGCCAAGATGTCCTGCGCCACGAAACAGCCATTTAAGGCGTAACGGCCATAGACTTCCACCGCCTGCGCGTCGACCAATTGCTCCAGCGCGATCGCCTCGCTGGCATAACCGGTTGCAGTCGAGGAAATCAGATACAAGTCGGTCTGCTCCGTCACACTGATGCAACGATCACCCAACTCGCTGTCGATCAGGGTGAAAGCGCCGCCTTGCGCCTGCACGGTCGAGACCGTACCGGTCAGTTTTTCGATGGGTTGCTCCGTGGCCACGAACACCAGTGCGGCCTTGATGCGATCGGGTTCGCTGTCGGATAATACGACCACTCCCTCCACTTTCACTTCCGCGCCCACCACCAACGACTGGACCGTCAAGGGTTCGCCAAAGCGAGAAAACAACTGCGTGCCCGTGCCCATCACCACTTGCAGTGTGGTACCGACTGCGTAACCTTGACCCTCGGCCAACTCCAAGGTGAATTGACCGGTGCTATCCACGCTGTCGAGCACGGTGCCTTTCAACCGGGTGAAGCTGCCTTGCGCGCCCAATTCCACGACCAATGCAGAGAAGACACGTTTGCTTTCTTCAGCTTGCGCGAGAGCGAAGCGGCCGATCACGGTGGCAGCCTGATTCTCCATCAGGTCAACAAAAGCGGCGTCCTCACCGGCCGCATCGAACAAAGCAGTCTGCTCATCGACCTGCACCGTCACACAGCGCACGGCGGTCGTGGTGGTTTGCTCGAGTTGATCAACCGTCTCGACGTCAATATCCTTGTCTTTATCCTTATCATCAGCGACGACGTTAACGTCGTCGACATCGCCATCGGACACTGAGCGGCGCAGCGTCAAGCGCTCATGGCAAAGCTGAAAGGTCTGCGCCAAGGCATCAACATCCCGCACGTCGCCGCTCAGGCGCACCAGCTTACCCTCGACGTCCGCCCCCAAGACATCCACGAACACCACGGGGCGGAATTGATAGCTCCCATTGCCGGTCTTGGCGACATGGATGGATTTCTTGGCGTCCATGTCGATCTGCACCATCAAGGTCGCGTCGGGTTGCACCTCGAAGGGTGAACGCGGATTCAAGTCCAATTTACCGTTGCCAGGCAATTTGGGATGAATCACCTCCACGACGTCACCGGAGCTGTCCTTACGCACCAGTTCCACACCGGTGACGGTGAGGCGAATTTTATGGTAGGTCCCTACCGGCACGTCACCGGCCCAGGACAGTAAGTCCGCATGATGCTCCAGATCCAGCAAATTCACCGTCTTATCACCACTAAACAGCGTCACCGAACGCTCCTCGGCCAACAATTGGACGCGCGACACGTCAATGTTGACCTCGGCGAATTCGTCGCTAGGTGCATCGGTAAAGAGCAGCGCCACGGTACCCGTGGCAGGCGAGCCGGCCGTGGGCGCCGGTAGGTTATCGATGGCTGAATCGCCCCCACCGCCGCACGCCGTGAGCCCCAGCAGTAGCGCGGCAGTCAAGCTCAAGTAACGGAAAAAATTGGATATATTAGACATGATTCGCCCCTGTCATCGTTGTTTGGCGGCTATTTTACGCTTTTCATCGCCATCATGCTTATTCGGAAAGTAAATTACTCGTTACAAGGAGACGGATTACCGCATGCACGGGGCACCACCGAGAGTACCCTCTGATAAATTATGGTTATGTTTCGTGGTCGGCGTGGACGCCCTGGTGCCCTGGTGCCCTGGTGCCCAATTGACTACATAGGTAATCCCACTAGCTTGGCAAATCGAAAATCTGGTCTATGCTTAATCCTAGCTTCTCAGTCGGTTATGGGAGGCATTATATTGCGTGTGTAGTTGTGCGTATGTAGTTGTGATCGATGTACTCAACCCACTAGGAGGACTCAGGTCATGATGCTCTACAAGCAAAAATCCGTTAAGGATCTCTACCCCCCCAAGGATCTTTTCATGTCCCTCGCCGTCATTTCGGTGGCGCTCACGGGTGCCGTGATGTTCGCCAACTTCATCACGTCTTACGCCGGCTTATAGCGCCAACCACCGAGCTCTATCCCGAGCTCTATTCTAAGACCAGACGTAAACACGCCCCGATGTACGATCGGGGCCGTGTCATCATTGCTGGCCTCAACATCCGCTCTCCCTCCGAGGGGGCGAGGGCGAGCACAACTTACCTTATATTGATATTTGCTGGCCGGCTTCCTGATGGCGGCGATATCGCTCATTTGTCTGACTGATCACCGTTCGTGCGCAACGCGGCATCGATAGTCTATCTTGTTATAGAGGCATCATATCGCGGAGAACTTGCCTGATATTGCTGGAACAGCCAAGGTGCCGCGCTGTTGATTTTTTCATAGCCCCTAAAAACAGTGCCCCCCTCAAGCACTCCACCACTGCAGGCAGGCGCTCTATACCCCACTTGCGCCAGCGTGAGCGGTATGCCGACGCGCGCGTTCTCCAACCGTAAGCGTTTACCCTTCCCGCTCCGCCCGTTGCATCACTATCACATTGCTGGCCGCGCCAAAGATGAGCCTATTTCCCGCCGCGGCGCTGCCCGCCGCCAGCAGCAGCAAGCTGTGCGTTGACACAGAGTCCGTATGTTCCAACACCGGCAAATACGATGCCACCAAAGACACATTGGAGATCAGCTGACTGAGCAACCCACTAACCACCTATTACCACAACCGGCGTGCCCGCCTCGCCTTGCCAGCGCTCCAGCCCGTGTTGAAAAAAACGCTCTGCCACTCACTGGCCATAAGCACGAACATGGCGGCGAAAAACGCCAGCGTAGGCCAATCCACCTGTTTGACCAACTCGACTGGTCAACGACTGAATAAGCAACAGCGGCACGCCGCCCGCCACTGCAATGTAACTAAGGCGCGCATCCCCCGCCGCCGTGACTAAGGCCAAGGCGATCTTCAGCGACAGCATCACCAAAATGATGAGCAGTGAACCCCCACCCATCGCGCTAGCGTCGCATCGGTTTCCGTCGCGTTACGATGCACCGAGGGCATACCCCCGAAAGGCCGTACGCTAACGCAAGCTCAATATTCCATAGGCCAGCAATAGACTCAGGAACGTGGGGGGCGCCAAGGCGGACAGATAAGTGAAAAATGGATGGTCGAAAAAACCATGGGTGGCAATAAGCAGGTTCTGTAGATTGCCGATCGGACTCATGACATTGCCGGTGGTGATGGCAAAGGCCAATACCAACAATAACAGCTTGGCATCGAGGCGATGTTCGATCGCCAAACGCACCATCAGCGGTGTCGCGGCGATAGCCAAGGTGTCGTTCATCAACAACGCCGAGGCCGCCCCGCAACCGAACAGCACTGCCAACACCAAAGCATCACTGGAGCGCACGCGCGACAACAGGCGCCAGGACAAACTGCAAAGACAACCACTGCTCACCAAAGCTTGCCCGACCACGAACATGCCGAACAGAAACACCATCACGTCCCACTCGATCGCGCACAGAGCCGCAAACGGGGATATGTGTCCGGTGAACAATACCGCCACGCCTCCGCCCACCATCGCTTGTCAGATCTTAACCTGCAATCTGCCGACTTCAGGTACCACGTATCGACACCAACACGACAGCTAGAATCAGAACGGAGATATTCAGCTCGGACATGTGTCGCTATTCGAGATCGTTGTTAAGGAGGCCGTGATCAACTTCAGTCACATTATGGAGCGGTAACTAAAGTCTCCTGCGCAAGAATACTCATCTTGGCGGTCAGCCTGCCCAGAAATAGCCAGGATTGTTACTTCCCCTCACTGTGTACCTTCTACGCGTATGGGGAGGAAAAGAGGTCCCTCGGCTTGAATGCACTCTTGCCCTCCTCAATTATCTCTCACATGTACCTCGCCGGGAAACGCGCAGAAAACTACGCCCAAACCGCTCCGCCAAGTGGATGAGGACGTTCACACGGAAACATGTGATCAATGTCGAGAGAGGTTTTGAGCTTGGTCATGTGAGGCCGATGGCATTGCCTCGGTGTGAGGCGCGGGAAACACCTAGGCCAGTATCCTCACTTCTTGAACGGCACCCAGCCGCCGGTATATCCCTTCAGATCACGGTCCTGCATGCGTCCTAGGGCAGTGAGTAAGTCCAAGGTCTCACGAGTGATGTCCTGTAGCCGTCCCTGTTGATCGCGATACAACCATTGTCCGTGGATACATAGCTCGAACATAGTGACCATGATGTCGTCGAAACGAATCGTATGATCGGCGGACAATCGCCGAAAATCCTCCAAGGTCAAGGCCTGACCCCTATGGTCATATTCCTCCAAAACCAAGGCTTCCAAGGCGACGTCCCAATCCGGAACGGTCACGGGACCTTCGTGCGTCGGGGTGTTCTTCATGATAGTACCCTCACCTTCACTATGACGATCTCATGGCGCGGCGACCCTCCCGGGGTCCGGGTATTGGCCCGTATTCCGAACAGGCTATATAGCCCAGTCCGCCCCCTCACTGCAACCTCGACTTAGAATCGGTCGACATGGTGACCCTGGCCTCGTAACTGCGCCACGATACCTTGCTCACCGAGAAAATGACCGGCGCCGACCACGACAAAATAGCGGCCGCCACGTCGCACCATCTCTTCGATGCGCCCCGCCATGGTCGCATTGCGTTGCACCAGCAGCGCCTGGAACAGCCTATCGCCACCCGGCATATCTTTAATACTGTCGTTGATGAGCTCATTCAGACCGCTCTCGTCGCCACGCTGCCATAGTTGCAACATGGTCGCGAAATGCTCGCTGCTGCGTTCCAAATCGCGCAGGGTGTGGCGCAGGAATATGTCTTGATCCTCGGCGCTGAAGCTATCGAAAATATCGAGTTGTTGCGCCAGAGTTTCCAGTTCGATGATGCGCTTGCTGCCGCGCGCGCGTTTCAGGAAATGCTGTTCGACCCCATATTCTTCACTGTACCCATCGCGCTTGAGTGCCAGCGACAACAGCGACATGGCCACAAACCACGGCTTCTGGCGCTCGAGCAAGGCCAGCGGCAGACCTTGTGAGGCGCTCACTTGCTCCAGCAAGGCCCAGGTTTCGGCGCTCACATGCTCCTTGAGCCGCCCCCCATCGGCGTACATACCCTTCGCGGTGATGAATTGCGCCATGTCGGCCGCGTCGGCGCCGCCCAAGTCCAGTTCCACCGCCAAGGCACTGGAATCCTCGTAGGCCTCCATCACCAAGGGTGGCAGGGGGTACATCTGGCGTTGACCGAAATGGATGGAGCCGAGCATATAGACAGTGGCGGTCGAGCTGCGCAACACCCACAACAAACGGCCGCTACCGGTGGCTGGCACGGCAACCGTGTTGTCGACCGTCGCCGTCGGCGTCTTCGCTGTCGCGGGGGCGGGCGGGGGCGGCGCAGAGTCGCTACAGGGTTTATCTTGAAATACCACCCGGCCGCTGTCATCGGTGCATTTATGCACCGCCGCCACGCCGAAAGGGGACCACAATAATGTGCTGCTCAGCAGCAGCCAAATCATTATTCCACGTTGTTTCATTGCATGTCTCATTGTTGTGGTCGTATCAACGTTGCTGGCGAACGATGCTCACACCGTGGGTGACGACGCGAATGGCAGCCGGCTTGCCCTCTATCCATGCTGCGACCCGATGAAGGTTCTCGCGGGCCAGCAGCGCCTCGCGACTTCGATAGCGCACCCGCCAACTCCTTTTCGCTCAGCAACGCATGTGTCTGCCAATTTCCGAACTGGCACAACCACACCATTTCACTCACCCGAGTCTCGCACCCAACACGCCGGCGGATGCTTTTGCACCAAGAATGCGTGCGTGGCATCAGATGATACCGCGAAAGCGGTTCCATCGAGCGACCGCGCGCCACGCAAGACCGCCTGCTGGCGCGGCCCGTCATTGCGAGCGGCTATCATACCCCATGCCAGGCCTCATCCGCCCCGTCCCTTGAAGTGTGCGCAAGCGACCGCATATAAATAGCCACTTCCCATTCAAAAGCCAGCGACATCATGCCAGAAATCGACACCCACAGCTCTGATCAAAACGACGAATGGCAATCCCCGCGAGGGGGCGACTTGGCGCGCAGCGGGGAGGTCTTACCCAGCGTGTTGCCCTTGTTGCCCTTGGCCAATCGTCCTTTCTTCCCCGGTTTGGCCATGCCGCTGGTGGTGGCGCGTGAACCGTGGCTGCGCACGCTGGAAAGCGTGGTCGAGGCCGGCCATCACTGCATTGGCCTGGTTCTCTCGCGCAGCGATTCCGCCGACGAAGCGCATGCCGACGATTTCCACCCCATGGGCACCGCTTGCCGCATCTACAAAGTGGAGCGCGTGGACGACAACTTGCAAGTGTTCGTCGAGGGTTTGCAACGCTTCACCATCGAAAGCTGGATTGCACGCGAACGCCCATTCAGCGCGCGAGTGCGTTATTTCCCGGAAGCGGACCCTGCCGACTCTCCCGAAGTCAAGGCCTACACGGTAGCCATCATCAACACGATCAAGGAGTTGCTGCCACTCAATCCGCTCTACGGCGAAGAGCTGAAATATTTCCTGCACCGCTACGGGCCGGATCAGCCCGCGCGCTTAGCCGACTTCGCCGCCAATCTCACCACCGCCAGCAAAGACGAATTACAAGCCGTGCTGGAAACCGTGCCGTTGCTGGAGCGTTTGGAAAAAGCCCTGGTGTTGCTCAAGAAAGAGGTGGAAGTCGCCAAGGCTCAGGCCCGTATCCACAAACAGGTGGAAGAGAAAATCACCGCCCGCCAGCGCGAATATTTTCTGCGCGAGCAACTCAAGGTCATCCAAAAAGAGCTGGGCTTGGCCAAAGATGATCGCACCGCCGAATTGGACAAATTTCGCGAACGGCTCATAGCTCTCGAGGTACCCGAGGCGGCGCAAAAGCGCATCGACGAAGAGATGCACAAACTCTCACTGCTGGAGACCGGCTCGCCGGAGTATGCCGTCACCCGTAATTACCTCGATTGGCTCACCCTCCTGCCGTGGGGCAAGCATTCCACCGACAAGCTTGATCTGGCGCAGGCGCGCGCAATATTGGACCGCGATCATGACGGCCTGGCCGACGTCAAGGATCGCATCATCGAATTCCTCGCCGTCGGCGCCATGAAAGGTGAAATCGCCGGCTCGATCCTATTGCTGGTCGGCCCGCCCGGCGTGGGCAAGACATCCATCGGCCGCTCCATCGCCAAGGCTCTGGGTCGCACCTTTTATCGCTTGTCAGTGGGCGGCATGCGCGACGAAGCGGAGATCAAAGGCCATCGCCGCACCTACATCGGCGCCATGCCCGGCAAGTTCGTGCACGCCTTGAAAGAAGTGGCTGTCGCCAACCCGGTCATCATGCTCGACGAGATCGACAAGATGGGCGCCTCTTACCAGGGCGATCCGGCCTCGGCCTTGCTTGAAGTACTGGACCCGGAACAAAACGTCGACTTCCTCGATCACTATCTCGACGTGCGATTCGACCTGTCGAAGGTGCTGTTCGTGTGCACCGCCAATCAGCTCGATACGATACCCGGCCCACTGCTCGACAGGATGGAAATCATTCGCCTGTCCGGATACATCACCAGCGAAAAAGTCGCCATCGCCATGCACCATTTGTTACCGCGTCAATTGGACAAGGTTGGCCTAAAGCGCAATCAGCTGAAGGTACCCAAGGCGACGATTACGAAAGTTATCGAAGACTATGCCCGTGAAGCCGGCGTGCGCAACTTGGAAAATCGCCTCGGCAAGATTTGCCGCAAGGCGGTGGTAAAGATCCTCGAAGGCGCCGCCACGCCGATCCGGGTCGGCGCGACGGACTTGGACGACTACCTCGGCAAGCCGTTGTTCCTCTCCGAACAGCCGGCCACCGGCGTCGGTGTGGTCACCGGCTTGGCGTGGACCGCCCTGGGCGGCGCGATGCTGAGCGTGGAAGCAACCCGCGTCCATGAGCACACGCGCGGTTTCAAGCTCACCGGTCAACTCGGCAATGTGATGAAGGAATCGGCGGAAATCGCCTACAGTTACATTTCCTCGCATTGCGGGGACTACGGCGCCGCGGCCGATTGGTTCGAAAAAGCCTATGTGCATGTGCACGTGCCCGCTGGCGCCACGCCCAAAGACGGCCCCAGCGCCGGCATCACCATGGCCACTGCGCTGATGTCACTGGCGCGCGGCAAGAAGCCGCGCCGCGCCATCGCCATGACCGGCGAACTCACCCTCACCGGACAGGTGCTGCCGGTGGGCGGCATACGCGAGAAAATCATCGCCGCGCGCCGTGCCCGACTCCGGGCAGTAATCCTGCCCGCCGCCAATCGCGGCGACTTCGAGGAACTGCCCGATCACATCCGCGCCGGCTTAACGGCCCACTTTGTGCAGCATTATGAGGAAGTGGTGAATATCGTTTGGTAAAAACAATCCTAGCTTGATAAAGGGGCGCGATGACGCCTAACCAACCCTGGCAGTCCCGCTCCCTGCCCCGCCTACGAGCGTGGCTGCGCCATGAGTGCATGGCGCTAGGTGAACACTGTCGACGTGCTATCTTGGCAAAAATTTCTCACATCGGTTCCTCTAGAAGTAAAGTGTGGCGTAGGATAATCCATGTCAGCAGCGTAACCAGGCATGGACAGCGGCATGCAAAAAGAACATCAATCATGCAATCCACCTCGAGCGGACCCACCCTCCTCGCCCCCCGCTTGGCATAATCTGAGCACGATCGAGACGGCGCGCCGTCTTGACGTGGATCTCACGGCCGGATTGGCGGCCGAGGAGGTCACCTCCCGCCGCACGCACCACGGTGAAAACCGTCTCGATGAGATTCCGCCGCGCTCGCGCTGGTTATTATTCTTTGATCAATTCAAAAGCCTATTGATTCTGATGCTGATCGGCGCAGCCATCCTCGCCGGCGCCATTGGCGACTCGATGGACGCGGCCGTGATACTCGTAGTGGTGCTACTCAATGCCACGTTGGGTTTTTATCAAGAACATCGCGCCGAGGCCACGCTGGCGGCATTGAAGAAAATGCTCTCGCCCACGGGGCGGGTACGGCGCGGTGGGCAGGCGATGGAGATCAGCGCCACCGAGTTAGTGCCCGGTGATGTGGTGCTGTTGGAAGCGGGTGATCGGGTGCCGGCCGACGGCCGTTTGATGGTGACGCACAATGCCGAAATCAATGAATCGGCCTTGACGGGCGAATCCCACCCCGTCGCTAAAAACACCGCCGCCTGCCCCGCCGACACACCCTTGGCCGAGCGGGTGAATATGGCTTACATGAACAGCGTGGTCACACGCGGGCGCGTCGAGATGCTGGTCACCGCCACCGGCATGCACACCGAAATGGGTCGCATCACCGGCATGCTCGAATCCGTCGAGGCTGAGCCCACGCCGTTGCAACAACAACTCGATATCTTGGGCAAACGCCTGGCGCTCATCGCCGCCATCGTCATCTGGCCCATCCTCACCATAGGCCTATTGCGTGATCAGCCCTGGGTCGAAACCATCCTTACGTCTATCGCGCTGGCGGTGGCGGCGATACCTGAAGGTCTACCGGCAGTGGTCACCGTGACGCTGGCCTTGGGGATGCACCGTATGGCCAAGCAACGCGCTATCGTAAAAAAACTCGCCGCGGTGGAAACGTTGGGTTGTACCACCGTCATCTGCACCGACAAAACCGGCACGCTCACCCTCAATCAAATGACCGCACGGGCGCTGCATTTTCGCGACTGCCGCTATGCGGTGAGCGGCGAGGGATACAGCACTCACGGTGAAATTACTGCCCAAGACAACACGGCGCAGCCCGATCTCATACCGCTGTTACTGCCCGCCGCCTTGACCAACGACAGTCGCATACGCGATGGCGCGTTGATCGGCGACCCCACCGAAGGCGCACTACTGGCCTTGGCGGTTAAAGGAGGCGTGGAAATCGAAAGCGCCACCCGACGCCTGCCACGCATCGCGGAAATTCCTTTCGATGCCGCCCACAAGTTCATGGCGACTTTCCATCATGACGGCGAGACCGTGCGCTTGTTCGTGAAGGGCGCCCCCGATGTATTGCTGAGGCATAGTACCCACCATCACACCGCACAGGGTGTCGCAGCACTAAACGCAGCGGCATGCGCGACCTGGCGTACACACAATGAAACATTCGCCAAGGAAGCCTTGCGGGTACTGGCCGTGGCCAGCCGTGATATTCCAGCACGCGAATTCGCACCCGAGAGCGATTTAATGACTTACATCCGCGATCTGGTGTTCGTAGGCTTGGTGGGCATCATCGATCCCCCGCGCGCCGAAGCCCGTGAGGCCATCGCGCTATGTCACCGCGCCGGCATCCAAGTGAAAATGATCACCGGCGATCATCGCCTCACTGCCGCCGCCATCGCCAGCGAATTGGGACTGGAAGGCGACGTACTCACCGGCGCCGATCTCGACGCGCTCGCCCCCGCAGAGTTACCCGAGCGTATCGAGAGCACCGCAGTGTTCGCGCGCGTCGCCCCCGAACACAAGGTCAAAATCGTGCAAGTGTTGAAGCAGCGCGGCCATGTGGTGGCCATGACCGGCGACGGCGTCAATGATGCACCGGCACTCAAACACGCGGACATCGGCGTGGCCATGGGTGACAGCGGCACTGAAGCGGCCAAGGAAGCGGCCACCATGGTGCTCACCGATGATAACTTCACCACCATCGTCCATGCAGTCGAAGAAGGGCGCACCATCTACGACAACATCGTCAAATTCGTGCGTTTCCAACTCTCCACCAACATGGGCGCCATGCTCACCGTGTTGATCGCCAGTCTGCTCGGCTGGCCGGTGCCGTTCACCGCCATCCAGATACTGTGGATCAACATCATCATGGACGGCCCACCCGCCATGACACTAGGCATCGAAGCGGCGCGCCCCGGCATCATGCTCGAACCGCCGCGCACGACCGAACAACGCATACTGACTCTGGATCGCTTGGGCCGCTTGTTGTTCTATGGCGCCATCATGGCCACCGGCACGCTAATCCTGTTCGACTACGCCCTGCCCCGTGGCTTCAGCTACGCCTTGACGCTGGCATTCACCACCTTCGTTTTGTTCCAGTTCTTCAATGTGTTTAACGCTCGCGCCGAGTTTCGCAGCGCCTTTAACCGCCAATTCTTCTCCAACCGCTCATTATGGCTGGCCTTGGCGGGCGTCATCGGCCTGCAAATCGTGGTCGTACATTGGACGCCGGCGCAAGCGGTATTTCACACCACCGACCTCGATCCCGCCGACTGGGGACTGGCGTTCCTGGTGGCCTCCACCGTGTTGCTGCTCGATGAGGGGCTAAAGTTTTTTATCAGAAATCGCCAATAACATATTATTTATA
>CALZJG010000132.1 GCA_945787555.1 uncultured Chromatiaceae bacterium
GACGGCTAAGGGCGATCGTTAGGGCAAGTCACCCTCCCCGTCGCAGGATTCCGCTCCAGCCAGGGCAGAGGGAGTAGTGACAGTCGTTTGCTAATGCGCCCCCTCTCCCCGAGTGGAAGAGGGACACGGTAAGGAGAGTTAAATCAATTGCAATGCACGGGTATCGTGCTACAAAGCCGATACACGTTAATCCGAAAAATTCCTAGGCGGCCATTACTGCTTGGCAGTCGCCGCACCGCCGGCCTTGGCCACGGCCTCCTTGACCAGAGTCTGCAATTCACCGCGCTGATACATCTCCAGCGTGATATCACAACCGCCGATGAGCTGACCACCGATGAACACCTGCGGAAAGGTCGGCCAATTGGAAAAGCTGGGCAGATTGCGGTGCACTTCCGGGAACTCGAATATATTCACATAGGCGAATTCCTCGCCGCAGGCCGCCAATGCTTGCGAGGAGCGGGCGGAGAAACCGCATTGGGGGAAGTCCGGCGTGCCTTTCATGAAGATCACCACCGGGTTCTCTTCCACCTGTTTCTTGATAAATTCCATCACATCCATCGTTGTCACCTCTGACTAGCTATCATAAAACCACCGACCCGCGGCCTGTAGGGCGCATAGTGTACGGGTTTATGGCGGTCGAATTTAAGACTCCCGGGGTAGGGAATTAGTGCCCGACGAGGCTCCCCACCCTCCTCCACCCGGCGTATACACGGTCAAACGCTCGCCCGCACGGGCCTGAAAGCTCACTTTGGCAGGCAACGCCGCGCCCTGGTGCTCGTTACGCCCCGGCGCCCCGTCGGCGCCGCCCTGCAGGCCCCAGGGCGCGTGATAGCGGCGCTCGGTGAGCAGAGTGACCTCGGTGTCGGCGAGAAATTCGTATTCGCGGATCAGGCCGTCACCGCCGCGATAGCGCCCCACGCCGCCTGAATTGCGCCGAATCTCATAACGTCGCACCCGCAATGGATAGTGCATCTCCAGGCTCTCAATAGGTGTATTGAGGGTGTTGGTCATATGGGTCTGCACCGCGCTCAAGCCGCCGCCGTAAGGACCGGCGCCCATGCCGCCGCCCACGGTTTCGTAGTAATCCCAACTCCGACCCGGCCCGCGGGCGCCCATCGCTACATTATTCATGCTGCCGTGACTGGCGGCGGGAATGCGCTCAGGGATGGCTAGCGCCAGCGCCCCCATCACCACGTCCACCACCCGGGTGCTGGTTTCCACGTTGCCGGCCGCCACCGCCGCCGGGCGACGGGCGTTGAGCAAGCACCCTTCCGGCGCACTGAGTGTGATGGGCCGGAAGCTGCCAGCACAGGCGGGCGTCTGCCCGGGCATGAGACAACGGAACACGTAGTACACGCCCGCCGCCGCCACCGACAGCGGGCAATTGATGTTACCCGCCACTTGCGGCGCAGTCCCGCTGAAATCGACCTGCACACGTCCTGCACGCACCGTCACGGCGGCGGCGATGGGCAGATCGGTATGCCCCATCCCATCGTCATCCATCACGTCGCTGTAGCGATAAACCCCGTCGGGTATTTGTGCCAATGCGCTCAAGGCCAACCGCTCGCCGTAATCATTGAGCGCACGCAACGCCTTACCATAAGCGGTCACCCCCATGCCCTGCACCAATGCACCCAAACGCCGCACACCGCTCAGGTTGGCGCTGATCTGCGCCGAAAAATCGCCGCGCCCTTGCTCGGGATTGCGGGTGGCGTCGAGTATCGTCGCCAGTAAGCCTTCATCTAAATCGCCGCCGCTCAGCAAATGGCTGGGCGCGATCACTACCCCTTCTTCGTCCAAACGGCGCGAGATGGGCATGGAGCCAGGCGCCGTCGCACCGACGTCGGCGTGGTGGGCGCGATTGGCCAGATAACCGATCAGCCCCCCGTCGACATGCAGTGGCGCGATCAGCGTCACATCAGGCAAATGCGTGCCGCCCAAGTAAGGATCGTTGACGATCACCATGTCGCCCGGGGCCCAGCTCACGCCGCCCACGATGTCGCGCATCGCATAGGCCATGCTCCCCAGGTGCACCGGTATATGCGCCGCCTGCGCACACAGCAAGCCGTCGGCATCGAACACCGCACAGGAAAAATCCAGCCTATCCTTGATGTTCGGCGACAGCGCCGCGCGCTGCAGCACCGCCCCCATTTCGTCGCACACCGCGCTGATACGGCTGGCGAATATGCTCAATTCGATGGCATCCATACGTTACGCAGTTTAACAAACCGGGGGGGTAGCGTCCTTGAACTCCCCACCCCGCTCCATTAGACTCTTTCCAACCATTTCCCTGGGTTACTCGCCGACCTTTCACTGCTCACAGAATCCGCGCGAAAGGCGCCGACACGACAGCCGGTCGCCGCTGTCGCGAGCGGTCAGCAACCCGAACCATATCGACTCGAAACATGACAACCAAGGAGAGAGCAATGGAACACAAACTACCCGAACTGCCTTACGCCATGGATGCCCTGGCGCCGGTGATCTCCAAGGAAACCTTGGAATACCACTACGGCAAGCATCACAATACCTACGTGGTCAACCTCAACAAACTCGTCCCGGGCACCGAGTTCGAAAAGCTCAGCCTGGAAGACATCATCAAGAAATCCTCCGGCGGCATCTTCAACAACGCCGCGCAAATTTGGAACCACACTTTCTATTGGAACTGCCTGGCCCCCAAGGGCGGCCAGCCCAGCGGCGCCTTGGCCGAGGCCATCAACAAAACCTTCGGCTCCTTCGATGAATTCAAACAAAAATTCTCGCAGACCGCGATCACCACCTTCGGGTCCGGCTGGGCTTGGCTGGTCAAGAACAGCAGCGGCGGACTGGAAATCGTCTCCACCTCCAACGCGGGCTGCCCGCTCACCGAAGGCAAGACACCGCTGCTGACCTGCGACGTGTGGGAACACGCCTACTACATCGACTACCGCAACGCGCGCCCCAAATACGTCGAAAGCTTCTGGAGTATCGTCAATTGGGACTTCGTGGCGAAAAACTACGCGGGGTAATCGCGAATAGAAAATTGAAGCATAGTGGGGAGGCGTATGTCTCCCCTTTATATTGCGGCTAGTTATTCTTGTTAGTCTTTACGCAGACAAGAACTCACTGTCTGATGCATAAGCGATTCCATGAACACAGCCCTTGCAATAAAGCTGCGCCGGAAGTCCTTGCCGGCATTCCCACTCACGCGGGCGCGGAGAGTGTAGCGGGGGGGCGGAACCAGGGCCCGGGGGGCCGAGTGAGAAAACTTGACGCGCAAGCTGGCGCAGACAGTTTATCGGAGATTTCTCCTCCCTCACCCCAACCCTCTCCCGCCTACGGGAGAGGGGGCTAAGAAGAAGACGTACCGGCTCCACGTTTGAGCAATCTTTAACGCCATTACTACGAATGTTGAAATTGGACAAAACCTTTCGCTTAGGTACACTAACAAACCCTGATGAACACATCATTCTATTGATTGCCATCCACAGCAAGCATCTACTTGAAACGCTGGGTGATGGATTTGACTAATCAAACTGACACCTTCACATTCGCGCATCACTAGCCACATATTCCATGGCAAAATTATTATTCAAACTCCGCGGCGTGCCGGATGACGAATCGCAAGATGTGCGTGAACTGCTCACTGCCCACGACATCGACTACTACGAAACCTCGGCAGGCAATTGGGGCATCTCGATGCCGGGCATTTGGTTGAAGGACGAGACGCAACTGGATCAGGCCAAGGCGCTCATCGAACGTTACCAGCAAGAACGTTACACGCGCGAGCGGGATAAATATGAACAGGCGGTACGCGAGGGACGCCAGCGGACGCTTATGGATGCGATCAAGGAAGCGCCGCTGCGTTTCGTGATTTATGTGGCCATCATCGTGCTAGTGGCCTATGTGTCCATTAGCCCTTTTCTCAGTCTGTGGGAGTGACACAAGCCGACCAGGAAGAACTACGTTCTCCTATCATACCAAGCCATTCCCTATTCACTGCAGAGATGGCCGTTAACAATCGACGACTTCGGACTTGATGGTCACCATTTGTACCGGCAGGACGCTCTCGATTCTTACAAATATCCAGGGTTCGGGAAACGCCATCGTCACCCCACAATGCGGTCCAGCCGCAGTCTTTGTCGCTGCGAGGGTTTACGCTTCGTCAGACTCAACCACGCTGTCTATGTTCAGCGATACGCCTCCGGTGTTAGTCTGACCTGCGTCAATCAGCACGACCTGGCTGGCGTGAAATCGGCTTGCTCCGCGGTTGCGCGGGGGTAGCGCGCGAGCTCCTCCTCAAAAACGAACTGATTTCTGATGAACTCGATTATCTTGTTCCTGAACATCCCATTCTCCGGACCATCGCCACTCACAACAATAGAATAAGAGACAGACCCAGTGGTCCGAGAATTCGAGAGACAACCGCACAACCGCAGAACAAGCATTGCTAGGAAGATAATATTCCTCATATTTCGCCTGCTGCTTTTATCCAGTGTTTGGGCCGTCATGCGGCATGACGGTACTACTTAAAGGAACGAATAGGTGTACCGGAGTCACGTTATCGACCTATTGAGATACCCCTATTGCCATGACACTGAAATGCCGTTTCTGCCTGTGCCCAGCATGCGGCGATTACGGAGAGACGCAGACGGGCAGACTTGAGTATGTGACGCGCCGTTGCGGCCAACTCAGTCAGGGCATGGGGGGCAGTAGTTGGTATAAACGTGGCGCTTGAGCCACACCCATACGCATTCGACCAGATTGTGATCGAACACATAGGGAGGCAGAACAGCCACCTGATGATGCCCTTGCGTGCGGTCGGAATAGTCGTGAACGACTGTCGAGCGGTGCGTTCACAAGCCTTCTCACACGATCAGCAGCGGTCGCCGGAGATAGGTTATGATCGCCGTGACAAATCTCGCGATCTGTTCCTTCTTGATACTGCCTTGGTGAAAGACAAACATAGAGTGTGTGCGGATCACACCCGCGATCACCGATCGGTGTTTTCCAGTTGACATGAAACAGGATGACAGGTGCTTGTTCTACTGGGGCCCAGGTCGTGCCCGCGTGGGCCGTTCGCTCAAGCCCGACTCATTAAACTAAACGATCAGGCGACCTTCCCGGGGGAATTTTTCTAGACTGGGCCACGTGCGTCGCCTCCAGGCGCGAATCGCGAGACTTTTTCATTGCATACATCATCTGATCGGCTCTATGCACTAATTCATCAGGCTCCGTACCGTCATCAGGAAAGGTCACAACACCAACACTTCCACCAAGATAACATGAAGCACCATTGACAAAATACGGCTTAGCCAACATTTCTCCGATCTTCTCCTGCACGGAGGCTATATCCCCCTCATCATCCAATTCGGTGACTACTATCGCGAACTCATCGCCCCCCATCCGACATACCTTGTCTGTGTTTCGCACAGTATTCTGTAGACGACGGCCGGCTTCTCTCAACACAGAATCGCCAGCGTTGTGGCCTAGCCTATCATTAATGTCTTTGAATCCATCCAGATCAATGTACAGGACACTTCCTTTTCTATGGTAGCGCCTGGAATGAGCCAGCGCATGTTCGAGGAATTCATAAAATGCATGTCGATTACCGAGACTAGTCAAGGAATCATGATAGGCCATATAGTGCATTTTCGCCTCGATATCACGGCGCTCTTGGCGTATCCGTATATGTCTTTCCGCAACCATGAGGCGAATCTGCGCCCTCTGCAGGTCAACAGGCTTGACACAATAGTCATCCGCCCCACTATTTAGCAGATCAATAATATTCTGCTGATCACCACGCACAGAATTCACCAAGATATAATAATCATCTCCGTTCTTCGTTTTGCGAAGGCGTCGACATAATTCCAAACCGTCCATGCCCGGCAAGTTGATATCTAAGATAATCAGAGGAAAAAACTCATCGTGACAGTATTCCAACGCGGATTCTGCATTGGAGCAAAGTACAGGCTCATAACCGTATGACGCCAAAATAGTACCGATGTAACCCCTAAGTTCCGCCTCGTCTTCGACAATCAATGCTTTCATATGGGTTGCCTCCCATAGCGATATCTCTACGCATCTTATTGCAAAATGCGCATATTGTACGAAATACACTGCTCTGTATTCACATTTCTTTACAGATGCCTCAAGAGCTCGCGCAGGTTGATCTGAGCGCAAATGTATTGCCAGCATGTGCGGCCAAACACTTGCACCCCCCCTGTTCGTCAAGGTGAGATGGGGGGAATATGAAACGATGCCCTGCAAACTGCAAGACCCTCACCCCAGCACTGCCAGGAGGAGGGAATAAGCTAGCGCGCAATCTCAATTGCTGCGTCTACAACTGATCATACGCACAGAATGCATTCGTCGGGAGAGCGTATCACTTCTTCTTGAAAATGCGCCGCTGGCGGCGCCGCTTTTCCACCTGGCGCGGAGTGAGAATGTTTTTCTTGCCGGCGTAAGGATTCTCGCCGCCCTTGAATTCGATGCGCAGCGGTGTGCCGCGCAAGCGCAGGGCTTCACGATAAGTGTTGATGAGGTAACGACGATAGGGTTCGGGAACGGATTGGGTTTGATTACCGTGAATGATAATCAGCGGCGGGTTGCTGCCGCCTTGATGGGCGTAGCGCAGCTTGATGCGGCGACCACGCACGATGGGCGGCGGATTATGCACCACGGCCTGTTCGAGTATGCGGGTGAGATCAGGCGTGGCGAGCTTGCGCATGGCGGCTTTATAGGCCTTGCCGATGGCCGTGAACATGTCGCCGACACCGGTGCCGTGCAGCGCGGAAATGAAGAACAACGCGGCGTAACTGAGAAACGGCAAACGCCTATCGATGTCGGTTTTCACTTGCTGGCGTTGATCGGGTGTGAGGCCGTCCCATTTGTTGATGGCGATAACCAAGGCGCGACCGCGTTCGGCGACCATGCCGGCCAAGCTGATGTCCTGGGCGGCGACGCCTTCGCGCGCGTCGAACACCATGATGACCACGTTGGCGGCATCGATGGCTTGCAGCGTTTTGATGACGCTGAATTTCTCTATCGTTTCACTAACGCGGCCGCGGCGCCGCACGCCGGCAGTGTCGATGAGCGTATACCGCTGTCCCGCGCTCACTCCGGCACCGGCCTTCGCCTCGAAGGGAATGTAGACACTGTCGCGCGTGGTACCGGCTTCGTCGAACACCACCATGCGCTCCTCACCGAGGATGCGATTGACCAGGGTAGATTTACCGACATTGGGACGGCCGACCACGGCCACTTTTATGCCGGCCTCTTCATCCGTGGGCACCTCTTCGACTTGCGGCATTACCGAGAGCACGGCCTCCATCAAGTACGTGATGCGGTCACCGTGAGCGGCGGATACGGTGTAAGTTTCGCCCAAACCGAGGACTTGAAATTCGGCACCGGCCAGCGCGGAATCGACGCCCTCGGTTTTATTCACGACGAGAAAGATGGGTTTGTTTAATGTTCGCAATTGGGCGGCGATGATTTCATCCCCGGCGCTCAGGCCGGCCCGACCATCAACCAAGAATAAGACGGCATCCGCCTCAACCATGGCCTGTTGGGCTTGCTCAGCCATGCGGCCTTCGATCGCGACGCCATCACCGGTGAGGCCACCGGTGTCCACGACGATGTAGGGACGATCGCCGATCTTGCCGTCGCCATAAATGCGATCGCGCGTCAAACCCGGTTGATCCGCGACCAAGGCGTCGCGGCTGCGGGTAAGGCGGTTGAATAGTGTGGACTTGCCCACATTGGGCCGACCCACCAAGGCGATAACCGGTTTCATGATACGTGCAGTCTCGTAAGCTATCTCATCCGCAGCGCTGTTCAGCGCAGGCGCATGGCTTCCACCACGCCGCTACGGCCGATGACGTACAGCAATCCTTGCGCCGCGTAGGGTCGCCCCACGACACCGGCGGGATCGACTCGGTAGCGTCCGATCAAGCGGCCTTCGTGGCGATCGAGCACATGCAGATAACCTTGATAATCCGTCACCACCAAATAATCGCCGTACACCACCGGCGCCGACACAGCGCGATAACGCAGCGCGTCTTGCTTCCACAAGGCGTTGCCGGTGCGGCGATCCAAGGCCCACACTTGGCCGTCCTCGTCGCTGAGATAAAGATTGTCGTCGTCCAACGCCAGACTGTTGAAAACGGATATTTCGCGACTCCACAAGGTCTGCCCGGCGCTGCGCGTCAGCGCCATCACGCGACCTTGAAAGGCGGCCGTAAACACCACGTCGTCGGTCGGCAGCGGATCGGCGTCCACATCCACCATGCGATCCAATTCCGAGCGCCCTTGCGCCACCGCGACGGTGGCTTCCCACTGCACCGAGCCGTCGCTGAGCGCGACTGACACCAACTTTCCATTGGCGAAGCCGGCCAGCACCTGACGCTCGGCCAACACCGCCGCGCCGGTCCCGCGCAAACTGAGCACCGGCACGGAACGCTCGAACACCCACCGCCGCGAACCGTCCTCGGCATTCAAGGCGATCAACTTGCCGTCGCCGGAACGCACGATCACCGTCCCTTGCGCCACGCTCGGCGCCACCAACACTTCGCTGGACACCGGGTAGCGCACTGCCAATGCTCCATTGTCGGGCCGTATGCCCAACACTTCCGCATCCTGGGTACCCAGCCACAGCAAGTCATCGCCGCTGCTCAGGCTACCGCTGACGATCTCCGCGCTGGCGCGCTCCCACAGCGGTTTGCCGGTGCGCGCATCAAACGCGCGCAAGCGATGATTGCCGTCCACCACCACTAGCCGCCCGTCCATCACCACCGGCTCGGTGCGACCTTGCGATGCGGTTTCCCAGGCGCCGAGTGCGCGCGACCAAGCGGCGCGCACCTCGACCTCACGCTCGAATTCGGTGAGCGGCGTCGGCGGTTCGCTCTGCAGCGAGCCCGCGCACCCGAACTGCAACACGGCCAGCAACGCCGCGATCAACAGAGAAACGCCGTGACGCATCAAGAACTGCCTTCTTGGCTCGCTGCATCCAACTTCATTTCCAGACGCGCACGGCTCAGACCACCCTCGCTGGCAGCGAGGGCTGCGCTGTAGGCGCTGTGCGCCTCGCTCATACGACCCAGCGCCAAGTAGGCATCGCCCTTGAGTTCCAATTTGGGCAGAGCGAAGTCCGCGCCGGCCACCGCTTCGGCTTGCGCCAGCGCGGCGGCGTGATCGCCTTCACCCAACAACACGCGCGCAAGTCGCAAGCGCGCCACGTCTTTGAGCGCGGCATCCTCACTATGATCGATCACCCATTGCAGACGGGTGCGCGCCATCGTCAGATCACCTTGCTCCACCGCCAACTTGGCCAGCGTCAGTGCGGTGAACATGGCGTAGGAGGTCGCGCCGTATTCATCCAACATTCGCGCGCCGCGGTCAGCGGCGGACTCGGACTCGTTCAAACGAATGTCGGTCAACACTTGTTCATACATGGCCGAAGCCAGCTCGGCACGCGTCTCTTGCTGGCCCATCCACCAACGCCCGCCGACGATGACGGTCGCACCGGCGCCGATACCCAGTATCACGGCCTTGCCGTTTTGTCTCCACCAGCTCTTGATGGCTTCGATCTGTTCTTGTTCCGATGAATAACCTTCCACGGCCTCACCCTCGCTTATTGTGCCGCCAAACGACGACTCACTTCATCACCCCGTGCGCCGGCCAGTTGCGTCAACAACTCCCGCCACGCCCATGTTTGTTGCGGCATCTCGGCACGCAAGGGCTTTACCCCCACGTTACCCTTGTCCACTTCCTCATCACCCACGATCAATGCGAACGACGCGCCGCTCTTGTCCGCACGCTTCAATTGCGACTTAAAACTACCGCCGCCGCAATGGCCGATCACGCGCGCCTCGGGCGCGGCGGTGCGCAATTGCTCGGCCCACACCACACCCATACGTTCGGCCTGCTCACCTACCGCAACCAAATAAAAATCTGGGCCTGGCTCTGCAGGCACGACAGCGGCTTCTTCGAGTAAGGCCACCACACGCTCCACGCCCAAGGCGAAACCGGCCGCCGGCGTGGCGCGCCCGCCCAGTTGTTCCACCAAGCCGTCATATCGTCCGCCGGCGCACACCGTGCCCTGCGCCCCCAAACGATCAGTAATCCATTCGAATACGGTCTTGGTGTAGTAGTCGAGGCCGCGCACCAGGCGCGGATTGACTTCATAGGCGACACCGGCAGCGTCGAGCATGGCGCGCAGCGTATCAAAATGGGCGCGCGATTCCTCGTCCAACACATCGAGCAAGCACGGCGCATTGGCGATCACGGTTTGCGTATCTGGATTCTTGCTGTCCAACACGCGCAGCGGATTGGTATGCAAGCGGCGCCGACTGTCTTCGTCAAGCTGCGCCTGGTGCGCGGCAAGATAGCTCACCAGCTGTTCACGATAGGCGGCGCGCGCCACCGGCGACCCCAGCGAATTGATCTGCAAGCGCACATCCTGCAAACCCAACCCCGCCCACAAACGCTGGGTGAGGAAGATCAGTTCCGCATCGATGTCCGGCCCCACCATCCCGAAAGTCTCGACACCGATTTGATGAAACTGCCGATACCGCCCCTTCTGCGGCCGTTCGTGACGGAACATGGCGCCGGCGTACCACAAGCGCTGCATTTGATTGTGCAGCAAACCGTTCTCGATGCCGGCGCGCACGCAGCCGGCGGTACCCTCGGGACGCAGGCTCAAGCTATCGCCGTTGCGATCGGCGAAAGTGTACATTTCCTTTTCGACGATATCGGTTGCTGCGCCGATGGTGCGCGCGAACAGCTCAGTGCTCTCGACCAGCGGCAGGCGCATTTCTTCGTAGCCGTAGGCCCCCAGCACCGCACGCGCCGTGCTGTCCAGATGACGGAACAGGCGGCTCTGCTCGGGTAGAATGTCGTGCATGCCGCGTACGGCTTGAATTATCTTAGCCATGATCTAATCGGTAGCTTGAAAAAAGTTTTGTCTCTGATCGCCAGCGCTTCGGCGCCGCGACTGTAAGCGGCTAAATCAGCTATGGCCGCGCATCGAACTCTGCTCAGCGCCCACCGGCGTCAGCCGAGCCCACCTTGAAGCGCGCCACTTCGTTGCGGATGTAACGCGCATGGTCGAACAACTGACCATTGTATTCCACCGTGACGCCCGGCGCATAGCCGAGCAACACCTCGAACGGAGGCACACCTTCCAGAGTGCGACTCTGGCCGGGATTCATTAAGTCGTAAAACAAGCGGCGGCCGGTGCTGTCTTTCACTTCCACCCACGAAGAGCGATCGGCGATTAGTGATAAGCTGGCGCGACTGAGTGTCGTCGGCGTAGCGGGTGGCGCAGGGGGCGGGATTGGCGCGCGCACCTCGGCCTTAGTCACAACCGGCGCGGACGGGGATTCGGCGGGACCGGACCGATCAGACTCCGGCTCCGCATCGCTGAAGGCCACATCCGGTTCCCTCACCACCATGGGTGATTCCATGCCGGATACGCTGGGCGCCATATCCTGCGCAGGACCGCTGACCAACTCCGGCACTTCGGGCGCGCGGGCTTGCCACGCCAAATACAACATCACCACTAATCCGGCCGCCATGGCGTAGCTGATCCAACGTACCGGTGCGCCTCCCCCAACCGAACCGCGTCGCGCGACCTGCACCAGATCGGGCGTCTTGTCCATGCCCAAGCCGTGGTAGGCCGCGATCAACGGTTCCGCATCCAACTCCAACAAGCGCGCATAGGCGCGCAAATAACCGGTGACGAAGATGGGCGCCGGCAATTTTTCATACTCATCCATTTCCAATGCGTGGATATGCGCCAAGTCCAAACGCAGTTGCTGGGACACGCTTTCCGGTGTTAGCCGCTTGGCTTCGCGCGTACTGCGCAGCGCTTTACCCGGCCCCTCGGGAGGAGATTGATACGGTTCGATGGGTTGCTCGACGTGCGTATCCGTCATCGTCGGTCACTTTTCATCATCTGTACGGTTTCCTCCGCTTGGGGGAATTGCTCGCGCAGGCGTGCGGCGTATTTGGCGGCAGCGGCGCTATCGCCCAGCCGCTGTTCCACTTGCACACCCAGCCAGAGGCTGCGCGCAGTAGCCGGGGCGACTTCAAAATAGCGTTGCATGAAAGCGCGCGCGGATAAGTATTCACTCTCTTGGTGACTCAACGCGGCCAGTTCCAACAATGCCGACCCCATTCTGGGGTTCACCTTGAGGGCCTTGCGGAAATAGGCTTCGGCCTTAGCCGTGTCCTGCGTATGCAGCGCGCACAAGCCGGCATTCTTATAGGCGACTTCCGGTGTTTTGTAGAAAGGTTGTTTGACCGCCGTTTCAAAAAGGCGCTCGGCTTCAGTCAATTTGTTTTGGCGGCACAAGAACACGCCATAGTTGTTGAGCAGCACGGGATCTTCGGGCGTGAGGAACATGGCCTGGCGGTAATGCTTTTCGGCGCCCTCGTTTTGACCCAATTGTTGATACAACGCGGCGAGATAATGCTGGCCGCTGGCCAATTGCGGATCCAGTTCCACCGCACGCTCGAGCTTTTGCAAGGCCAACTCTAAATTGCCCTGTTGCATGTAACCTAAGCCGAGTTCCGAGTTGATTTGGGCAGCATTGCGCGCTTCCTTGACCTTGACGGCCTTGGCGGAGCCGCTGCATCCCGCCACCAGGACCGCCAACAGCATTGCAATGAGAGCGTCCCTGCCTGATTTCATCATCCCACCCGTGACGTCGCGGCGGCGGCCAAGCGTTGTGAGCGCCGCGTGCGATCCTGCACCCGACCGGCCAACTGACCGCACGCGGCATCGATGTCGTCACCGCGCGTCTTGCGGGTCACCGTCACCAAGCCCGCCCGCGTAACGATGGCGCGGAATTGGTCGATGGCTTCGCGGCTGGAACAGGCGTAACGCGTATTCGGAAACGGATTGAAGGGAATTAGATTCACCTTCGCCGGAACCCCTTGCAGCACCCGCACCAACTCACGCGCGTGGGCGACGCTGTCGTTGACGCCGGCCAACATGGTGTACTCGAATGTCACCTTGCGATGCGGCGCGTCGGCGACATAACGTTTGCACGCGTCCATCAATTCGGCGATCGGATATTTCTTGTTAAGTGGCACCAGCTCGTTGCGCAAGGCGTCGTTGGGCGCATGCAGCGACACTGCCAAACTCACATGACAGACCTCGCGCAAACGATCGACGGCGGGCACCACGCCGGCGGTGCTCAATGTCACCCGCCGCTTCGACAGGCCGTAGGCGAAATCGTCGGTCATGATATTCATGGCGCGCACTACGTTGTCGAAATTAAGCAATGGCTCGCCCATGCCCATCATTACCACATTGCTGATACGCCGCTCACCCTTGGGCGTGTCACCCAAGGCGCGATAGGCAACCAACAATTGCGCGATGATCTCGGCGCTGCTGAGATTGCGATTAAAACCCTGCTGGGCCGTCGAACAGAAGGTACAGTTCAGCGAGCAACCGACTTGTGACGACACGCACAAAGTGCCGCGTCCATCCTCGGGTATGAACACCGTCTCGATGCAATTGCCGCCTTCGAGACGCAGCAGCCATTTGCGGGTGCCGTCGCGCGATGCCTGTTCAATGACGATCTCCGGCCTCCGCACCTCGGCACACGCGCGCAAGCGCGCGCGCAGCGCCTTGCTGATATTGCTCATGGCGTCGAAGTCATCGACGCCGCGCTGGTGTATCCATTGCAATACCTGGGTCGCACGAAAGGCCTTCTCGCCCTGCGCGGCGAAGAAGGCCTCCATGCCCTCACGGTCCAGATCCAGCAAATTGACCTTGTCGCGAGGTTCCATCACATCCGGCTCAGCGCGTGCGCGGGCACAGCTCATCCGTCTGGAAGAAATAGGCGATTTCCTGCGCGGCGGTCTCGGGAGCATCGGACCCGTGCACGGCGTTCTCTTCCACGCTGGCGGCGAAATCGGCGCGGATGGTGCCCGGCGCGGCGTTGGCGGGATTGGTCGCGCCCATGATGTCACGATTGAGCGCAATGGCGTTGTCGCCTTCCAGCACCTGCATCATCACCGGCCCGGAAATCATGAAGTTGACCAAATCATTATAGAACGGACGCTCTTTGTGCACGGCGTAAAAACCCTGCGCCTGTTCCTTACTGAGATGCACCATCTTGGCCGCGATGACCTTCAGGCCCGCCTTTTCGAAGCGGGTGAAGATTTCACCGATGCGATTCTTGGCCACTGCATCGGGCTTCACGATGGAAAAAGTACGTTCGACTGCCATGCCTAATCTCCGAAATGAATTCTGGGTTTACAACGACAAAAACCCGCGACATGACGCGGGCCCAAAAAGGTCTGCTAGTTTAACGTGTTAGGGGCGGGGCCGCAATGAGCACCCGGCGGTGGCTTAGACGCTGAAGCTTTCGCCGCAACCACACTCGTCCTTGACCTGGGGATTGCGGAACTTGAACACGGCGTTGAGTCCCTCACGCACGTAATCTACCTCTGTACCCTCAAGGTAAGGCAGGCTGCCTGGATCGACGAGCAACTTTACGCCCTGTTGATCATAAACCACGTCGTCGTCATTCACCGCGTCGGCATAATCCAATACATAGGCAAAGCCGGTGCAGCCGGATTTCTTCACGCCGACGCGCAGCCCTACGCCCTTGCCCCGCTTGACCAGCTGGTTCTTAACATGCTCCGCCGCTGCCGCACTCAATGAAACCGCCATAACTACCTCATTGCTCGAAAACTGACTTTGGGACTGGTCTATTATGCCTCAAGTTCCTAAGTTATTCGAAATTCCGCGACTTGCGCGGGATTCTTGCGCGTTAGAGATGCCGATTTGAGGAAATAAGCACCGTCCTACCCGACCTTGGCCCCGCAGACTCACGGCCTCGCCGGCGATTTCGCCTTAGTCCCAGGCGGTGACCGACCATTTCTGCGCCATCTCGGCCTGCGCCCGCAGTGCTGCCACCACGGCGTCCACCTCTGCCGGTGTGCTGTCCTTGCCCAAACTGAGACGCACGGCGCCACGACCGAGTGCACCGCCGACCCCCATGGCCACCAACACCGGGCTGGGTTCGGTACTGCCCGAGGAGCAGGCCGACCCGCTGGAAACGGCGATACCGGCGCCGTCCAGCGCCATGACCAAGGTTTCGCCATCTATAACCGGCAGACTCACCATCAAAGTGTTGGGCACTCGTTCCGCCGCGGCGGCGATCAGCACCGCCGTCGGCACGTCGGCGCGCAAGCGCGCTTCCAGTTGATGGCGCAAGCTCAATAGGTGGGCACGACGTGCCTCCAATTCGGTGCGCGCCAGTTCCGCCGCCTTGCCGAAACCGACGATACCCGCCACATTCTCGGTGCCGGCGCGCAAACCACGTTCTTGGCCCCCGCCGTGAAGGAGCGGCTGTATATCCAGCGATTTGTCGACGATCAGCGCCCCTGCGCCTTTGGGGCCGTAGATCTTATGCGCGGACAGACTCATCAACTGAGCACCACAGGCGGCGAAACTCACCGGCAACTTACCCACCGCTTGCACTGCGTCGGTGTGCAGTGTCGCGCCAATCCGCCGGGCCGCCTCAGCGACCATCGCCACATCTTGCACGACACCGGTTTCATTATTGGCCAGCATCACGGACACCAAGCGCGTATCTTTGCTCAGCGCCTTCGTCACGGTTTTATCGCTCACACGACCCAATTCGTCGACCGCGATGGTATCCAACTGCCATCCCGTTGCCGCCAAGGCCATCGCCGGGCCGCGCAACGAGGTATGCTCAATTGTGCTGATCGCCAACCGCCCTTTAGCCAGGCTCGCTGCTAAGCCCGTGACTGCAAGGTTATTGGCTTCGGTTCCGCCGCTGGTGAATATCACCTGGCTGGGATGCGCGCCGACCAGGTCCGCGACTTGCTCGCGCGCGCCATCCACGGCCGCCCGCGCGAGACGGCCTGGGGCATGCACGCTGGAAGGGTTGCCGAAATGCTCATGCAGGTAAGGCAACATGGCGGCCACCACGCGCGGGTCGAGGGGCGTGGTGGCGTTGTAATCGAGGTAGATCGTCATAGTTGATTCTGCGTGCGCCGGGCCTCGCTCCCGGACGGCCGACTCACATCACCGTGGCGTGACGCAGCAAGGGCATGGCGTCCTGACGGGCAGCGGTTTCCTGCACACCACGACGCTCCACTAGATTGCCGAGAGAGATACCGCCGAGGAAATCATGAATCTGCTTACTAAGATCGTACCAGAGTTCGTGCGTCAGGCAGGGCTCGCCGTTTTGACAATCGCCTTTGCCGCCGCAGCGGGTGGTGTCGAGCTTTTCATCGATGGCGTTGAGGACCTCGACGACGGCGATGTGGCCCGGTTCCCGGCTCAAACGATAACCACCACCGGGTCCGCGCGCACTAATAACCAGTTCCTGCTTGCGCAAGCGGGAGAACAGTTGCTCAAGATACGAAAGTGATATTCCCTGCCGTTCCGAAATATCAGCCAATGGCACCGGTCTATCGGTGGCATGGATGGCCAGATCCAGCATCGCCGTAACGGCGTAACGTCCCTTGGTCGTAAGCTTCATGGCTGCACCTCTCATATTGCCCTACCTAAGCTAGGGTTAATACCCTAACTTGAGCCACCGCGTCAACTATTTTCTTACATTCTGATCGGAAACATTTCCTGCAAAGGTATCTTTACCGGTTTCATCGCGCCCCACACTCATCTCGCAGGGCCCCAAATCGGGCAACGGCACATCCTCGAATTGCGCGCCGCTCTTCTTCAATACATTGCAGATCACGTCCAGCTTGCTGTCCAAGGCGTGGACATGATCGAGCATGCAATCCAAAGCATTGGCCACCGGATCGGGCATATCTTGCGTGGTGCCATAGGCATCGAAGCCGATTTTCTTGGCGAAGGCGCGGCGGCGCTGCTCAGCGGCATCCACGACTTTTTCGCGCTGCACCACCCGTCCCGGTATACCCACCACCGTGGCGCCGGGCGGCACCTCCTTGACCACCACCGCGTTGGAGCCGATTCGCGCGCCATCACCGACACACAATGGTCCCAAGACTTTCGCGCCGGCACCTACCACCACATCGTTACCTAAAGTGGGGTGGCGCTTGCCCTTGTCCCAGCTCGTACCGCCCAAGGTGACGCCGTGATAGAGCGTGCAATCATCACCGATCTCGGCAGTCTCGCCGATCACCACTCCCATGCCATGATCGATGAAGAAACGCCTTCCGATCTTAACGGCGGGATGAATTTCAATGCCCGTGAGCCAACGCGCCAGCGTGGATAGAAATCGCGCCAACCATTTCAGGTGCAGATTCCACAAATGATGCGTCAGGCGATAAATGAGCACGGCATGCACACCTGGGTAGGTGGTCAGCACTTCGAAAAAATTCCGCGCCGCCGGATCGCGGTCGAACACGCAACGCACATCTTCACGCAAACGTTTAAACATGTCCCAACCAATCCACTCTTATCAAACTCCCCCTCTCCCGCAAGCGAAAGAGCCCCCTAAATGGCATGAAGGCTGGGGTGAGGGGCCGTATACCCATTCTTGTCAAAACTCGCCCCTCCCCCGCAGGCAGGGAGAGCGCCGCGAGGCGCGCGCAGCCGCGAAAGTGAAGCTGGGCCCATGTCGGTGCACCATTCATGACCAGCTATGCTAGTGACTTGCACGACGCGTGTCACCAAAGCAATGCTTACTCGTCTCGCGCCAGGCGCCGGAAACGCTGTGCAGCGCTGCAAATGCCGCGCAGAATACTCACTTCGTTGTGATCCAATTGCACCCGACCGAACAAGCGGCGCAAACGTCGCATCAAATGCTTGGGGTTGTTGGGATCGAGAAACTCCAACTCCAACAAGGTCTGCTCCAGGTGCCGGAACATGCCCTCTACCGCCTCCTGGTCGGCGGGCGCGTCAGCGCCGCGCGGGGGCGACCCCGCAGTCGCGAGGCGCTGCGCCATCATCAATTCATAGCTCACCACTTGCACCGCCGCAGCGAGATTGAGCGAGGAGTAATCGGCATTGCTGGAGATGTGCAATAGATAATTACAGCGATCCAGCTCCTCATTGCTGAGGCCAGAGTGCTCACGCCCGAACACGATGGCGGTCTCGAGCCGGTCGGCCGCGATGCGTTCCGCCGCCTCGCGCGCATCGAACTGCGGCCAGCGGATGCTACGCAGTCGCGCGCTGGCGCCGATCACCAAACGACAATCCGCCACCGCGTCGTCCAGACTCTCATGGACTTGCGCCGTCGCCAGCACGTCGTCTGCTCCCGAGGCACGCGCGCTGGCTTCATGACTGGGAAAGTCCTTGGGCTGCACCAAATGCAACCGGCTCAAGCCCATGGTTTTCATGGCACGGGCCGCGCCACCGATGTTGCCCGGGTGGGTGGTACCCACCAACACGATACGAACTAGATCCATCATCTACTGAAGTCTCTTACTTTCCCCGCCCCCGCTGGCGGCGAGAGCGCAGCGAGCCGAGCGCAGGCGACGAAATGAGGGCCATTCTATTCCAGTCATTGCATCACGCCCCACCCCCATGGGCGGGAAAGGGCCGGGGTCCATCTAGGCACGCTTTTCCATGGCCCCCTCGCTACGTCCCCACTCTCCCACGAGCGGGTAAGGGATTGGGACTCAGTTTATGCCATTGCTCGATCGAGAGCAGTGCTATAGATGAGTAACGCCAACCAGGTTTCTCTTAATCGCTCGTGCCTTCCGCCAGCCGCTTTGTTATCCTAGGCGCCTTTTCGCGGCCGGCCCAGGTCCTCAAAACCAGTTCGCGAACCAGCCCCAAAGGCATTCCGACCCATCATGCAACCGCTACTCAATATTGCCGTCACGGCGGCCCGCAAGGCGGGCGCCATTATCACCCGATCGGTCGACCGACTCGACACGTTGTCGATCAGCGCCAAGGGTTACAACGACTACGTCAGCGAAGTCGATCGCGCGGCGGAACAGGAAATCATCTACACCATCCACAAAGCCTACCCCCAACACGGGATACTGGCTGAAGAAAGCGGCGCACAGGGTGATGATGAATTTCAGTGGATCATTGATCCTCTCGACGGCACCACCAATTTTCTGCACGGTTTTCCCCAATTCGCGGTCTCTATCGGCCTGCGACACAAGGGTCGCTTGGAAGTAGCGGTGGTGTACGACCCGCTGCGCCAAGAGTTGTTTACCGGCTTGCGCGGCGGCGGCGCCAAACTGGACGACCGTCGCATCCGTGTCAGCAAGGCGCGCAGTCTGGAAGGGACCTTGCTGGGCACCGGCTTCCCGTTCCGGGATCAGACCCACGTCGATGCCTATCTGGCCATGTTCAAAGATTTCCTGCCACGAACCGCCGGCATCCGTCGTGCCGGCTCGGCCGCCTTGGACCTGGCCTATGTCGCGGCAGGCCGCCTGGACGGCTTCTGGGAGATCGGCCTCAATCCCTGGGATATGGCTGGCGGCATCCTGCTGATTCAAGAAGCGGGTGGCCTGGTCAGCGATTTACGCGGCGGGCATAGTTTTTTCGAAACCGGCAACCTGGTGACCGGCAATCCCAAGGTGCTCAAAGCCATGCTGCAAGTCATCCAGCCGCATCTGACCCCCGCGCTCAAGTAAGCGCTAGCCCTGACTTCGACAACGGCAGTAGAATGACCCGATTGCCATGCGGGCCCGAACCTCGCCCAGGAGCCGCTCATGACTCAGGCGCATCGACCCCTCGTTGTAGAACCGGACCAACTGCAACTACACATCGGCGACCCCGCGGTCTTGACCGTGGACCTTTCCCAAGGCGCAGTGCACGGCCAATATCACGTCCCCGGCGCGCTACACCTGGATTACGACCAAATCGTCACGCAGCGGCCACCGGTGATGGGGCTCGTGCCCGAGGCGCGCCTACTGGCCGATGTTTTCTCCACGCTGGGACTCACCCCCGACACCCATGTCGTGGCCTACGACGATGAAGGCGGCGGCAAGGCCTGTCGCTTGCTGTGGACGCTGGCAGTCTTGGGTCATCGTCAGTATTCACTGCTTAACGGCGGCCTTCATGCCTGGGTGAACGAGAACCACCCGATCAACAATGGCGCCCGCGAACATAGGCCGAGTCATTACCCGCTCGAGATCAGCTCTGACCCTATCGCCGATCTGGCCTGGATCAAGGAACATCTACACGATCCGCGCGTCACCATCGTCGATGCGCGCACTCCGGAAGAATATTCTGGCGCGGATCTGCGCACTCAACGCGGCGGCCATATCCCCGGCGCTGTGAACGTGGAGTGGACCCGCGCCATCGATCAGAAACGTCATCTGCGCTTGAAATCGGAAGACGACTTGCGGACCCTTTACGAGCCGCTGGGTGTGACGTCTGACAAGCAAGTCGTAGTTTATTGTCAGACCCATCACCGTTCGGCGCACACCTGGTTCGTATTGCGACATGTGCTCGGTTATCCGCTCGTCAAAGGCTATCCCGGTTCCTGGTCCGAATGGGGCAACAGCGCGGATACGCCCATAGAATAGAGCCATCCACTTTTTCACCGGCCGGCTCGCCCTAGCGATGCAGCAGGCCTGAGACCAATTGCTCGCACAATATGAATCAGACTACCGCCCCCGACCTTAGCGCTCACACGCCGATGATGCAGCAATACCTGCGCATCAAGAGCGAATTTCCGCACATGTTGGTGTTCTACCGCATGGGCGATTTCTACGAACTGTTTTTTGACGACGCACGCCGCGCGGCCGCGCTGCTGGACATCACCCTCACCGCGCGCGGCCAGTCGGCCGGCGAGCCCATTCCCATGGCCGGGGTGCCTTACCACGCGGCGGAAAGTTACCTCGCGCGTTTGGTGCACGCCGGCGAATCGATCGCCATCTGCGAACAAATCGGCGACCCGGCCAAATCGAAGGGGCCGGTGGAGCGGCAAGTGGCGCGCATCGTCACCCCCGGCACGATCACCGACGAAGCATTGCTGGAGGAACGGCGCGATAATTTGCTTGCCGCCTTGCATCACAGCGGCGAGACCTACGGCCTGGCGTGGCTGGATCTGAGCAGCGGTCAGTTCACGGTGATGGAAGTGCGCGAGCGCGACGCCGTCGGCGACGAATTGGCACGGCTGCGTCCCGCCGAATTGTTGCTGAGCGAGGAGTTCACCGATCCCGTCCTGCTGGCCGAACGTGCGGGAATACGCCGCCTGCCGCCGTGGCATTTCGAAGCGCCCAGCGCCGTGCGTCTGCTCACCGCGCAATTGGGCGTGCGTGACCTGGCCGGTTACGGTTGCGAACAGCTGTACACGGCGGTGGCCGCCGCCGGCAGTCTGGTGCAATACGCGCGCGACACCCAACGCCAGGCCTTGCCGCATATCCAAGGACTGCGCGTCGAGCGCCGCGAGGACGCGGTGATCCTCGACGGCGCCAGCCGCCGCAATCTCGAACTTGAAACCAATCTCTCCGGCGGTGACGAACACACCCTTGCCGCGGTGATGGACCGTACTGCCACCGCCATGGGCAGTCGTCTGTTGCGGCGCTGGCTCAATCGCCCGCTGCGCACGCGCGCGACGTTGCGCCTGCGTCATCACTGCGTCGCCACCTTGGCCGAGAGTCGCCGCTATGCTGACGTACATGAATTAATGCGTCGCATCGGCGACATCGAGCGTATCCTCGCGCGCGTCGCCCTCAAGTCTGCCCGCCCGCGTGATTTGCTGCGCCTCGGCGAGGCGTTGGGCACCTTGCCGGCTGTGCATGAAACATTGCATGCCTTGGACGCGCCGCGTCTGACCGAACTGCTACAAACCATCGGCACCTTTCCTGAACAACACACCCTGCTGCAGCGCGCCCTGATCGACAATCCACCCATGACCATCCGCGACGGCGGGGTCATCGCGCCGGGTTACGACAGCGAGTTGGACGAACTGCGCGGCTTGAGCGAGAACGCCGGTCAGTTTCTCGTCGACTTGGAAACGCGCGAGCGCGAACGCACCGGCCTGCCTACGCTCAAGGTGAGTTACAACCGTGTGCACGGCTATTACATCGAAATCAGCCGCGCTCAGGCCGCCAAAGCGCCCGCCGATTACATCCGCCGCCAAACCCTCAAGGGCGCGGAGCGTTTCATTACACCCGAGCTGAAAGCGTTCGAAGACAAAGCGCTGAGCGCGCGCGAACGCGCCCTGGCGCGCGAGAAAGGCCTCTACGAGGAAATACTGGACCTGTTGGCGCCCGAGTTGCCGCGTCTGCAAGACGCCGCCGCCGCGTTGGCCGAATTGGACGCCCTCAACAATCTCGCCGAGCGCGCCGAGAGCCTCAACCTCAGCCGCCCCGAACTCAGCGACGAGCCCGGCTTGCACATCGTCGGCGGCCGTCATCCAGTGGTCGAGCAAACCCTAGCCACCCCCTTCGTGCCCAACGACGCGCAGCTCGACGAACAGCGCCGCATGCTTATCATCACCGGCCCCAACATGGGCGGCAAATCCACATTCATGCGTCAAGTGGCGCTGATCGCCTTGCTCGCCCACATCGGCAGCTTCGTGCCCGCCGAACGCGCCCGCCTCGGCCCCATCGACCGCATCTACACCCGTATCGGCGCCGCCGACGACCTGGCCTCGGGGCGCTCCACTTTCATGGTGGAAATGACCGAGACCGCCAACATCCTGCACAACGCCACCGCGCAAAGCCTGGTCATCATGGATGAAATCGGCCGCGGCACCAGCACCTTCGACGGCCTGTCGCTGGCCTGGGCCTGCGCCGAACACTTGGCCTGCGAAGTACGCGCGCTGACGCTGTTCGCCACCCACTATTTCGAACTCACCGCCCTGCCCGAGAGCTGGGACTTCGTCGCCAACGTACACCTCGACGCCGTCGAGCACGGCGACAGCATCGTGTTCCTGCACGCCGTCAAAGACGGCCCCGCCAATCAAAGCTACGGGCTGCAAGTGGCGGCGCTGGCCGGCGTGCCGCGCCCGGTCATCACGCAAGCCAAACGCAAGCTCATCGAACTCGAAGCCCACAGCATTAAGTCCGACACCCACACGCCCTCGCAACAAATCGCCTTGTTCAGCGACGCAACGCCGCATCCGGCGATCACCGCCCTGGAGGCACTCGACCCGGATCAACTCAGCCCGCGCGAGGCGTTGGAACAGTTGTATCGGCTACGCGACATGACCAATGCGCCTAGCCGAGGCTGTGCCAGCGCTGGCACCGAACCACAAACTAGCCTCAAGGGATAGCATTGCTCCCGCCCGACGTCACCGCGCCAATAGTGAGGAAGTCGACACCAGCGGAGGTGTAGATCCATTTCAACGTCATCCTCGCCGTAGTTGAGGCGGTCAACCACACGGTCGAACCGGGTGCTGCGCCGGGCGCAGTGACTAACGCCGTTACTCACCATGTTAAATAGGACGTAGTCACGCGCGGGAGTCTCACTTTCTGACCCGGCCGCGCTGCCACCCCACGACGTCCACACGCACGCGCCCGTAATCGCAGGGTGGACTTACGGGCAGGAGAATGCGGCCGCGGCCACCGGCGGACGAGGAGATGATCCGGCCCGAATCTGATCGTGGTGCTCGCCTGCTCCAGCTAGGGCGGCGCGAACCGCTCCTTGAGCGCTAAGCCCTGCGAGTGCATCCTTCCCCTCGCTAGCGCGGCCGAGAGTGAGTGTATGGGCGAGTGAACGATGGCCTATCGGGTCGGTGATGATTGCATCACATGCCAATACACCGATAGCAGGGTGGTCTGCCCGATGGGCTGCTAATAAGCGACTCGCGACTCTATTTTTTCCCCGACCGGCCGATCAATTTGCACGTAGGTTGCGTCATCCTGCGCTATCATCTTGAGATGGCGAACGTCGAGAGCATCACCAACCGGTGGCCCAGCGAACCTGACAGCTTCGGCCTCGCATGAACGGCGCAAGGTCTCTAACAAGCCTGACCGTACTATGAACTTGTTTCTGCAGAACTATGAACCGCTGATCCGCGTGGCCGCCTTTTTCGGGCTGTTCGCCCTGCTGTATCTGTGGGAAGCGCGGGCTCCCCGCCGCTCCCTGGGGAAGGCCAAAGGTCAGCGCTGGTGGACCAATATCGGCATGCTGGTGATCGCCAGTATCCTGGTGCGCTTCGTGTTTCCGACCGCCGCCGCCGGCATCGCCCTGATCGGGGAAGAGCAGCAATGGGGCGTGCTGCACATGGTGGGGCTCCCCCCTCTCATACACATCCTGGCGGCGCTGTTGATCCTGGATCTGTCCCTCTATCTACAACATGTGATGTTTCACACCCTGCCCCTGCTGTGGCGCTTCCACCGGGTGCATCACGCCGATACGGATACCGATATCAGCACCGGACTGCGCTTTCACCCCATCGAAATCCTGCTCTCCATGCTGATCAAGTTTCTCACCATCGCAGCCCTGGGCGCTCCCTTTGTCGCGGTGGTGATTTTCGAAGTGGTGCTGAACGCCACCTCGATGTTCGATCACTCAAATATCAAGATACCTGTCAGGATCGAGCGTCGGCTGCGCTGGTTCATCGTCACCCCGGACATGCACCGCATTCATCATTCCACGCGACCGCGGGAAACCAACAGCAATTTCTCTTTCAATATCTCCCTCTGGGACCGCCTGTTCGGCACCTATACCCAGGAGCCCAGCGGCGGGCAGGAGGGCATGACCTTGGGTCTAAAGGAGTTCCGCCACCCCAAATGGCAGACCCTGCGTTGGGTGCTGTACATGCCGTTTGTGACCAACGTACCCAACTACCTGATCAGCACCCACAAGGACGACGAGTCCCTCAATCGCTGAGGGGCTGGCTAGGCCCCGCCCTGGCCTTCGGCCGCGACCCGGGGCACCCCGACGTCGTCTCCCTCCACGACGTCGCGTAGATAGTCCGCCATGGGCGTTGGCCTGCCGAGCGCATAGCCCTGGGCGTAATCGACCCCCAGGCCCCGCACCGCGGCCAGTATCTCCTCCGACTCCACAAACTCTGCAATGGTCTTTTTTTCCAAGATATGGCCGATGTGATTGATCACTTCCACCATGGCGCGGGTGGCCTCATCTTTGAGAATATCGCGGACGAATCCCCCGTCGATTTTTAGAAAATCCACCGGCAGGCTTTTCAAATAGCCAAAGGAGGACAGGCCACTACCGAAATCGTCCAGGGAAATCCGGCAACCCAATCCCTGCAACCGCTGACACAAAGTCACTGCCTTGTGCATATTGGAGATGGCCACGGTCTCGGTGACCTCAAAGGTAATGCGCTGAGGGTCGACCTGGCACTCCCCCATCAGATCGATGATGTGGGTCACCAACTGCTCATCATTCAACGACTCGCCGGACAGGTTGATACTCAAGGCGGTGGGATGTTGTCGATTGAGTGTGCCCCAGGCCCGCAGCGCCGCCGCCAGGACCCAACGGTCGATCTTACGCATGAGATTGAAACGCTCGGCGGCCGGCAAAAAAGCCATCGGCGGCATCACCCGACCATCCGCCTCGCGTAGCCGCATCAACACCTCAAAATGCCTGGCTGCGGGCCTCTCGTCGTGCAGGGCGACGATGGGCTGCAGGTAGAGCGCCAGCTCGTCGTGATCCAGGGCATAGGTGATGCGGTTGACCCAGTGCATCTGACCATGACGCGCCTTGAGTTCCTGTTCATCGTACTCATAGACTTGGATGCAGTTTCGCCCTCGTTCCTTGGCACGAAAACAGGCATCATCCACCGCTGCCATCACCTCCACCGCTGAACCACTCTCCGCGGTGATCCCTATCACCCCCATACTCGCGCCGATGGAAAAGGTGGTCGCCCCCCAGGAGAAGCGGTAATCCTCAATGACTTGGCGGATACGTTCCAAGACGTCCAGCGACTGCTCCAGGTGACAATGTTCGAACAAGATGCCGAACTCGTCGCCGCCCCAACGGGCCACGGTATCGGTCTCCCTGACGTGACCGGTCAAGATCGTAGTGACTTGACGCAGCAGCTCGTCGCCCGCGGCGTGGCCGCTGGTATCGTTGACCACCTTGAAACGATCCAGATCTATGAAACACAACACGTGGCCGCTTTGGGTGTCGTAGGCATCGTTTAAGGCGCGCTGCAGGCGTCCCTCAAACTCGGTGCGATTAACCAGTCCGGTGAGAGAGTCCTGGGAAACCATTTGTTCCAGAGACCGAGTGCGTTCCCGAACCTGGCTCTCCAGATCCTGGGCCCGGGCCTTGAGTTTCTTGTTCAGCTTGAGGTTGAGGTGATCGGACTGGGCGAGGCGGTCCAGGGAGTGGTCGATGCGTAGCAACAACAAGAGCAACAGGCAGAAGATCACGGCAATGTTGATCCTTATCGCCAGGGGCTGCTCGATGACTAGAAACAGGGAGACCAACAACACCACGAAAAAGACCAGCACGCCATTGCGCAGACCGGAACACGCCGTCGTCCTGAGCTGACAATAATCACAGCGTTTGTAAGGTTTGATGCCCCGGCGGGCCAGCGCACAAGCGGGATTGTGATAGTGTTCCCCGAAGTTCGGGCCATCTTCAACGGCCCGCTGTTGTGATCTGGACAAGCTTCAGCCTCTGCTGGTGAGTCCGCTACACCGCGAACGATCACACCATGGTGGCGCTACAACCCAGCTATCAGGCAGGCTTCTAGCGCAACCGCTCACCCCCAGACTGGGGGGGCACGGGTCGCGACCCGCTGATCAACCCCATGGGCCCGCTCCACCATCTAGCCACGGCGACATGTGCGCGCTCCTGCACTCCCTGTCGACCGGCCCTAGCCAAACCTTAGTTCAGCGAACCGGGCCTGGCAATGGGATCAGCGGGAACGCTCCCAGTGGCGCGCGGTGAGTGCCGACTATGCCCCTTAGACGGGCGTGGAGCCCGGCTACTGCACCGCCGTGTCCGCTCAGGCGATTACCTCTAGCTGGGTAACAACAAGCACCTCGCCGTGATCCCGCTGAAGCGCCGCCGGCTGCCTTGAGGGGCGCTAGATCCCTCTTGCGGACCCGCCCCCCCTCGCCAGCAGGGCCGAGAGCGATTAACATAGCACCCCGCGCCAGGACGGCCCGCCAGAGCGGGCCTGGATCAAGTGAATTGGAGAGTAACGATGACGTATGTGGTTGGCGATAATTGCATCAAATGCAAATACACCGATTGCGTGGAAGTCTGCCCGGTGGACTGCTTTCACGAAGGCCCAAATTTTCTCGTGATTGACCCGGAGGAGTGCATCGACTGCACCCTGTGCGAGCCAGAGTGCCCGGCGGAAGCCATTTTCGCCGAGGATGACGTGCCGGATGACCAGCAAGACTACACCGCACTCAACGCCGAATTGGCGAAAGATTGGCCGGTCATCACCGAGAAGAAAGACGCGCCCGAGGACGCCGACGAATGGAACGGCGTGAAGGGCAAGCTCGACTATCTTGAGCGCTGAGGTCGCCGCCGGCGCCTCCCCCCTTGCCGCCGCGCTGGTCCTGGTGCCTTATGCCCAGGACCCGCTGGCGGTCCTCGCCGACCGGCTCATCGCCGATCCTCGACTTCCCAACCTAACCCGCTGCACGGTGCTGCTGCCAGACGCTCTGGCCGCACCGCGCTTGCGCCGTTTGTTGGTCCTACGCGCCGCGCGGGCGGGCCGGAGCGCGCTGCTGGGCCCGCACATCCTGACCTTGCCCGCTTGGGCCGCACAATACACTGGAGGTGGCGCGCGCCCGTTGTCGCCTCACGCACGCGAATTGATGTTGGTGGAAAGCCTGGCTCGCCACCCGCGCCTACTGGGCGCGAGTAGCCCCTGGGCCTTGGCGGCCAATCTCATCAGTCTGTTCGACGACCTCACCTTGCACCATGTGCCCCTACCCGAGGACTTGGACGGCTTCATCGCCCTGCTGCAGCGCGGCTATCGCCTGCCCCACAGCGGCCTCGCGGCACTGAGTCAGGAAGCGACCTTGGTGCACACGCTGTGGCAGGCCTGGCATCAGCAACAAACGGACGAAGGCCGCCGCGACCGCCTCGCCGTTTACCTCGAACAACTGGCCGCCAGTCTGCAACGCCTGCCGCGCGAGGAGAACTTGTACTGGGCGGGATTGACGCAGCTCAGCCCGCCGGAAGCGCACTGGGCGCGGGCGCTGATGGGACGCGGACAGCTCACGATGTTGCTTCATGGCGGGTTGCCGCGGGAACTGAGTGACGAGGATGCGCACCCGGCGACGCCGTTGCGGGAGCTGATCTCCGCCTTGGGTATCGCTCTTCCTGCGGACACTTCACTATCCCGCCATGCGCTGGAAACAGCACCCTCTCTCCCCGCGCGGGAGAGCGGTGGAAGAATGGCCCAGCAAATGGATTTACTCGCCCCTCCCACGGTCGCTGCCGCTGAAGATGTGACGCAGAAGCACGGTAGCGCCGCGCCAGTTAACTACGGCGGTTTCCTCGATACCGTGTTCGCACCGTTGAACAACGGCGAACATTTCGCCGCCCGCGCCCGCGCCTACGCCGACAACGTCCCTGACAGTCCCGCCCGCCGCCGCTTGCAGGTGTACGCGGGCGCCGATCCCGAACAAGAAGCGCGCGCGGTGGATGTGCAAATCCGCCGCTGGTTGTTGGAAGGCAAGAGCCGCATCGGCGTCGTCACCGAGGACCGCCGCCTGGCGCGCCGTTTACGTGCGCTGTTAGAGCGCGCCGACGTCACGCTGCACGACGCCGGTGGTTGGGCCTTGTCCACCACCCGTGCCGCCGCCGCGCTGGAACGCTGGCTGCAAACAGTGGAAGAGGATTTCGCCTATCAACCGTTCACCGATCTATTGAAGTCCGCCTTCGTGTTTCCGCAGCGTGACCGCGCTGCGCTGCACCAAGCCGTGTATCGCTTCGAGCAAGACATCGTACAACGCGAAAACGTCGGCCGCGATTTGGCGCGCTATCGCAAGCATTTACAATTTCGCCGCCAACGCTGGCCGCAAGCGCAGGGCGAGGCGGTCGCCGCTTTGCTCGACGATGTTGAATACGCCGCCGCGCCGTTATTAGCCCATGCGCGCGTGGCGCGCCGCACTCGACCCGAAGTGCTATTGGCGGCCTTGCAGGAGAGTCTCGCCCGCCTCGGCATGCAGGAGGCCTACGCCAACGACGCGGCCGGCAGCCGTCTGTTGCAGGAATTGGAGGCCATGAACCACGCCCTGCCCGGTCGCTCCTTAGCGATGACGTGGCTGGAGTTTCGCGCCTGGTTGGGGCGCACCTTGGAGCGCTACAACTTCCAACCGCCTACGCCGCCCACCCCGGTACAGCTGTTGGGCTTGGAACAAAGCGCGCTGGCGCACTTTGATGCGCTCATCATCGCCGGCGCCGGCGCGGCGCATTTGCCCGGCGCCGGCGAGCCTACACCGTTCTTCAACGACGGCGTGCGGCGCGAATTGGGGCTGCCTGGCGCGCGTCTGCGCTACCTGCGGCGCCTGCATCATTTCCGACGCTTGCTGGAAGCGGCGCCGCACGTCCTGCTCACCCATCACATACTGGCGAATGGCGACGAAGTGCCCGCCAGCCCGTGGTTATTGGCGCTGCAATCCTTTCATCGACTCGCTTACAGTGACGATCTGGCGGCGAACGAATTGACACGATTGGTCGACGCGCCAGCGGCGCAGGTGTTTCGCGCCGACACGCGCGCCTATCCGCAACCGCGCAGCGCACCGAGCCCGGCTCTACCCAGAACATTAGTGCCCGAGCGTATATCCACCAGCGCCTATCAAAGCCTAATGGACTGCCCTTATCAATTCTACGCCGCGCGCGCTTTGGGCCTGTCTGCGCCCGAGGCGGTGCGCGAGGCCTTAGAAAAGTCCGATTACGGCGAGCGCGTGCATCTCGCCCTACAAGCATTTCACAGCGACGTACCCCACCTGCCCGGCCCTTACGCCCACGCGCTGAGCGAAGCGCAGCGAGATTTGGCCATCGCCTGTTTGCAGGCAATATCGCGCGCCGTGTTCGCCGCCGACCTGGAGGATAACTTCGAGCACCGTGGCTGGTACAAACGTTGGGAGGCAATGATTCCGGCCTACATCGATTGGCAGATCGAGCGTGAACGACAGTGGCGCGTCGTGCGGGTCGAAGCGTTAGCGGAACGCGAACTGGCGCCGGGCGTAGTAATGCACGGCCGTCTCGACCGCATCGATCGCGGCGCCGCCGGACACGCCGTGATCGATTACAAAACCGGCATCGTGCCGCGCGACGATGCAGTGCTAAACGGCGAGGCGGTGCAACTTCCCTGCTACGCGTTACTCGACCCAGAGCCCGTCGCGCAAGTCGAATATCTGAGTGTGGACGGCCAAAAGGTCAAAAGCCGCGCCGCCTTGGGTGAGAACGAACTGTCGCAACTTTCCGCAGACGTGGGTAAGCGGCTCGTCACACTGATGACAGCACTACGCGAAGGCAGTGCTCTACCTGCTTGGGGCGATGAGCAAACTTGCACATATTGCGCCATGGCCGGCGTATGTCGGCGCCAAGCGTGGAGCGAAGACTCCCCACCTCATAACTAGGAAGCCAGCTCGCCGGTTGACCTCGCGGCTTTGTCCAATCCGCCTTCTTGCAGCGCCTTTACCAGGTTGCTCGCCGTCAACGGCTGTCCGAGATAATTACCCTGCGCGCGATCGCAACCTTGCTCGCGCAGGAATTCCCATTGTTCGACCGTCTCCACGCCCTCAGCCACCACCTCCATGCCTAAACTGTGCCCCATCTTTATCACGGCGGCGGTGAGCATCGCGGCATCACCGTCACCGGAAAGGTCCCGCACATAACTTCGATCGATCTTGAGCACGTCGAAGGGAAAGCGCTTGAGGTAACCCAGGCTGGAAAACCCGGTACCGAAATCATCCAGCACGATACGCACACCCATGCTCTTTAGCTCATGCAATGTACCCAGCGTCAATTCACTATCGCGCAATAGCGCGCTTTCAGTGAACTCAAGTTCCAAGTGGTCGGGCGGCAATTCAAGCTCATGCAAGAGACGCGAGATATCTGCAACCAAGGGTTCATGCATTAGTTCTCGGCCGGAAAGATTGATGGCCATGCGCAAGCCCTCACCCTGAGTTTCACCCTTGGTTGCATCGCCAGACCACTGCCGCAAGGCGGTGCAAGCGTTACGCAACACCCAGCCATCCAAGGCGCCGATCAGCCCTGTCTCCTCGGCGACGGGTATGAACTTACTTGGTGCCACCCAACCCAAATCCGCATGCCGCCAGCGCAACAACGCCTCGACACCCACGATGGCGCCATCATGCAGATTGAATTGCGGTTGATAGTGCAGAACCAATTCGCCGCGCTGCAAAGCCGAGCGCAAACTGGTTTCCAACGTCAGGCGCTCCAGCGCCGCCAAGGTCATATCAGAGGAATAGAACTGATAGTTGTTCCGCCCCTTTTCCTTGGCGTGATACATCGCCGTGTCAGCGTTCTTGAGCAACCCTTGGACATCGCGCGCATCACTCGGGTAGAGCGTAATACCGATGCTGGTACTAATGTGCAAGGGACGACCCAAAACATCGAATGGCTGCTGACAAGCGCTGAGGATTTTCTGCGCCACGCGCGCCGCATCCTGCACATGCGCCACCTCATTCAAGACCACGGTAAACTCATCGCCCCCCAAACGCGCCAAGGTGTCGCCTTCGCGTATGCACCGTGCTAATCGCTGCGCCACTTCCCGCAACAACGCATCACCCATCTCATGACCTAAGGTATCGTTGATGGCTTTGAAACGATCGAGATCCATGAACATCACTGCCACTTGCCGCTGATGCCGCGCCGCTTCGAACAAAGATTGACGCAAACGGTCATAGAACAGCACCCGGTTGGGTAAGCCGGTTAGATCATCATAGTAGGCCAGGTAGTTGAGACGCTCCTCGAAGCGCTTGCGCACCGTGATGTCCTGCATTGTCCCCACGATACGTTGAGGCTCACCGTCCATTGCATAGCTCACCTCTCCCTTGACATGCACCACGCGTTCACCACCGTCCGGGCGCACGATGCGGTATTCCAGATTAAGTCCCTGATGCTCCTCGATGGCCTCATCATAGGCTTGCTCCACGCGCTCCCTATCCTCGGGATGCACCCTTTGCAACAACGTTTTGGACGTCGGCGCTTCATCGCGGGGCGGTATTCCGCTGATGCGCCATATTTCCTCGGAACAACTCACCACATCGGAGGCCAATTCCCACTCCCAATTGCCGACGCGCGCGATGCGTTGGGCGCGCGCTAGGGTGGACTCGCTTTTGCGCAACGAGGCTTGCGCTTCGTGCCGTTCGGTGACATCGACAAACACCACTACCGCACCGCTGATGGCGTCATTCTCCCGCACCGGATAGGCTGAATACTCGATGGGAAACTGACTGCCGTCGCGGCGCCAGAACACATCATCGTCGATGCGACAACCGTTTCCGTCGACCAGCACTTGTTGCACAGGACAGTCGCCGGGAAGATGCACGTCGCCGTTGGCGCGATGATGATGGGTGAGCTCGTGCAAATCTTTGCCCAACAACTCCACCGGTGCATAGCCTAATTTTCGCGCGGCGGCACGATTGATGAAAGTGCAGCGGCCACTCGTATCAACACCGTATATGCCTTCGTCAGTGGCGTCCAACAACAGGCGCACATGATTTGACAGGCGCGCACGTTCGCGTTCGGCGCACATACGCGCCAACTCGGCACTGGCGCGAACGGAGAAGACTTTGAGCAAGGGTTCGGCCGGCATATCAGTGGCCATCGGCCCCACATGCATGACACCCATGTAACCCAGGGGCGCGCCATCGCGATCGAGCAACGGCAAGGCGAGATAACTTTCAACCCGATACTTCTCCAACCAACTATCATTGGGGAACAAGCGTCGCACCCCCACGGGAAAAAAGGCCAATCCTTGCTCGGCGGATTGCTCGCAAGGCGTATCGTGTATATCGTACTCGATATTCTCCCCGTAGTCCTTCCCATCCCAAAAAGCGAGCACTTTAACTCGCTCAGGGTTCACGACTTCCAAAATAAAGGCGTAACGCACCTGCAGTACGTGCGTCAATTGCTGGACCAAGTCGTAAAAGAACTCCTGGCCGACTGTAGCAGCTGTGCTTTGCAAGATGGACTGCAAGGCATCCTGACTGCGCTTGTAGTCCGTAATGTCGAAGATATAGCCTTCCAATAAGTGTTCACCATCGGCAAGGACGCCACAACCTTGTTCCCACACCCAACGCTCTTCCCCACCGGCAGTGCGAATACGGTAGTCAATTTGATAAGTCGCATGCTGGCGGAGCGCTGCTTGCACCTCCTCCCAGACTCTGTCCCGATCTTCTGGGGCGATGACCTTGCCATAGGCGATACGTTCATTGCCGATCAAATCGGCGGCTTCGTAGCCGGTGAGGGCCAACACCCCTTCGCTCACATACTGCATGGTCCAGTTGCGATCGATGAGACTGCGGTAGGCCATGCCCGGCAAATTACCCACCAAGGTTCCGAAAGTGCGCTGGCTCTCGCGCAAGGCTTGTTCGGCGTCCTTGCGCACCTGGTTTTCCCTGCGTAGTGCCCGATTGCTCTCAGCCAGCTCCTTGGTGCGCGCCACCACCAAACGCTTGATGCGCATGGAGCGCGCGAACAAGGCCACCGCCACGGCCACCGCTATCGCCAGCCACTGCCAATGCTCGCTCAGCACATGCGCCAGGGAATCCCTATCCACTTTCACGTAGGGTTCCACTCCCAGTTCGCGCAACAAGTTATGCACCGGCTGATAATCCACCGGCACCGTCCAACCGGAAATTCTCGCGGCACGCGCCGCCGGATGATCGGCCTTGAGCGCCAACAACGCCAAAGCCACACGTTTGGCCAATTCATGCGGCGTGTCCGGTACTGCCGAGAAAGGCCATTCGGGATATAGCGGCGTGCTCAGCGGCAGGCCCACTCCGAAAACCGCTTGGGGATTGAGGATGCGAAACTCGGACGGGTCGATCCGTCCCTCCTGCACCAATTCGACGAAGGTTTCGGCGCGCACCGTGCCGGCGTCCACCACGCCGTCACGCACGGCGTACACCACGCGATCTTGCGGAAACCCGGAGTAGCGCAATTCACGCAAATCATGCTGCACATCGATGCCGGCCCGCTTGAGTTCCATCCAGGCGAATTGAAAACCGCCGAAGGCCTCGCGATGCACGGCCATGAAAGAGCGGTCCTTGAGGTCACTTAAGGTGAGGATATCGTTGCGATCGGAGCGCGTGAGTATCACGGCCCCGAAACTATCCAATGCTTCACCCTCACCGAGGCGTTGCAAGGTCGCCAAGCGCGTCACCCCGTAGACCGCTTGCAACGCCACGTAGTTACCTGGATTGGTGATAATGAAACGCACGCGCTGTCGGGTCACGGCCGCGCGCATGCCCTCCAAATCGAGTGGCACCAAAGTGAATTGGTGCTCAGGCATCTGTGTAGAGAGATAATCCGCCAACAAGGACCATTGCGCGCGCGCGACCTCCTCGCCGCGATGCGCCAGCACGCCGACGCGGATTTCATCACCCACGGCCGTCTCGCTCAGCAAGCACAATACAAACACAAGTGACGCCAGCAAGCGACACTGAAAATGCGATTGACCCGACTCACCGACAGTCACAGACATACCCCCTGACAATGATGTGAATCTGTCTATAAGACAGTATAGACAAATGACCACCAGGACCGTGCCCAAAACGATCGATCTATGACAATCTTGAGTGATCGGCGATGAGAGCAATGAGGGGGGATCTGTTCCCTCAGGGAAAGGGCTGTATGGGGCAAGGCGATACTAATCATCTTCCTTCTCTGTATCGTTGCCCCTTCACTCTACCCACTGAGGGAAAAGACCCTGCTAGGACGGCAGTAGCTTTTGACCAACAATATTGCGACCTGCGCATGATTTTGCCAATCAGCTCATCTAGCTTATCATTGAGAGCCTCACAGCAAGTTAGTGGATTTCATACGACAATATTTTGGCTTGTTGCAAATTTTTTCTCTAAAATGCCATTTAGTCTCACACTCAAAGCGACGCCGAGATTCAACATTCCAGGATGTGAAATTCATGGGCGACACCTCCCCCACACCCGACGATAGGTCCTCCGTTTGGGTATTCCGGCTGCCTCGGCCAGGCGAGTCGGGCGACCGCCGCTTGGGTCCTCGAACCGCTCCGCTCTAGGCATATCGCGATAATGGCCTTGTTTACTGCAGCATCCCGCCCTGAGCACTCCCTCCGCATGCTGAATTTGGTTATACCTGCACTGGTATGCATTCTTCCTCCTCTATCCACGCCCAACCCCCGGCACCCCGACTGTCCGTGGACAGCGAGATCGCCTCGGCAGGATACTTCCGCCTGAGTTGGGAAACCGACGCCACGCGGGTCAAGTGCCAAGAGGCGACAGAGGCGGCGTTTCGCGCTCCAGCGGTCTCTTAGGGTCAAGCCTTCTCGGGCGGGCCAAGTGGTAGAGAAGTGGACTAGGACAATTTCGAGCGAGCCCAGACAACGTTATTAGCGATGCGCGCAGGAAACACTGGGCGCTGATGCCTTGCGCCGAATCGAATTTCGCAATTGCTTTCTAGGGAGGCAGCAATTCGGCCGCTTTTAGTGATGTCTCAAAGTGTCCCGCCAGTTCCCCGTTATTGTCCAACGCAAGAATCACGTTCTGATAGCGTCCGGTAAAGACGGTAAAAATATAGTCGCCGGCTTGCGAAGCAGTGCGCCTGAGAAACACATCAAGATCTAATGCCAATGTCTTGTCAAGTGAGGCTATCGTGGCCATGTCCAGTTGTTGTTCACGGATGCGTGCCAGATTCGAATCAAGAGGGTGAAACAAATGAAAGTGTGTGTACCTAGGGAGCTCATGATTGAGTTCGAGTAACATGGATTTTGTTTCATCCTCAATGTTCGTCGCTTTGGCTACCAGTACGGCAGGACGTTTCCGGCTCAATGAGTCAAGCGCATCGAGCTCGATTTCTTGGGTGTGCAAGTGACGGGGAATCACCGAATTGAATACACCGTTTGTATGGACCATTGCCAATGGTCTTTGCGTATAGACATTATAAACACCCCACGTCAAAGCGGCAGCCTGCACCAAACCGATTAACGTAAAATCGATAATCTTCTCTTTAAGCGATTTTCTTGGATTAAATATGACAAGCGTTAGAAATGGACCAAGCACCAGATCTACGACAGCGATAATCCGCACACCCTGCCATCCGCCGTCAGCATGGAAATAGAAAGACGGATACCAGACCAAGACAATCAGTGCCAGCAAGGCAACAAATATTACCGCACTGATAGCTAGATGAATTGACCAGGCTTTTGCTTTTGATTGGACCAGAATCTTGAGAGGGCGATTGCCGCTCTTTGCAGCCATATCAGCCAATACTTGTTCCGACATCCTTCACGTTCTCCCTGGAGAGATCATATGGTCCGTTTTCGGCGGCCTTTCGTGAATCTTTAGAGGCCTAGATATAGGCGCTCACTGATATCTAGGCTCCTTCGTTTTAGCAGGCTCTGATTATTGTCATTATCGAGCCTGGTCCCGAGTGCCACGAGGGAGCCTAGCGAGACATCTACAACTTTGGACCGTGCAAAGTATCAACAACATAAGATTTCTCCCTAAGGTCGAAATGACCGAGGAAGCGGTCGAAATGACACATCAGGAAACTATTCAGATGGAATGGACACTGGCCTCTCTTAACCGGTATCGAAGTGCCATAGTTGAGACGTAATGTTCAACTAAAACAGAGAGGACGGCATCCATGAATAGGATTAGCGTGGTAGCCGTGGGTTTGGCATAGAACGCGTTTCAGGTGCACGGTATCGATGAGGCTGGGGAGGTGGTGCTGCGCAAACAGCTGCGCCGCGCACAACTGCGTGTGTTTTTCGCCAGGCTGGAATCGTGCCTGATTGGCATGGACGCGTGTGGTGGCGCGCACTACTGGTCGCGGGAATTGAGCCGGTTGGGGCATGCTGTGCGGATGATGGCGCCCATTTTTGTGGAACCGTACCTGAAGTCAAAATATGAATGATCGCAACGATGCCGAGGCCATCTGTGAGGCGGTACAGCGACCGAGCATGCGGTTTGTGGCGCCGAAGACACCAGAGCAGCAGGCGATCCTGCACCTGCATCGGGGAGGTCAGCTGTTGGTGCGCCAGCGGATGGCGCTGGCCAATCACATAAGTTGAGTCCTTGCGGAGCATTGAAACCAGGACGCTGAACATGGCAATGACCTTACAGCCTATTTGCCCAACTCGGATTCGTTGCCGGTCTAAAATGGTTGACTGAAGTTCACGCCATAGGCCGTCGTCACGGGAATCTCAGCGCTCTTCTTCCGCGCCACGGTAAGACCCAGGCGGATTTTCTTATTGAGTTTAATGCCACTAAGCATTAAGCCCAATTGTGAGGTGCGAAAATCCGGGCTGCCAAACATCGCCACATCCGGCCCAACCGCAATGCCATTCTTGATGGGGTATAGCAGTTGCCCACTCAGCCAATAGAACGCGGGTCCTACCACGTAGAAAGCGGTAACGTCGCCTTGCAAGCGTTGCAGTAACTGCCTGCCACCATTGAGCTGAACCTTCATGCCCCATTCGGCACCACGCGCCTCGCTCTGCGGCTGGTCCGGTGCCAACGAGGTATACCGGTAGGTGATGCCAATTGATGCAGCGGAGCGCCAGCTACCCAGGATCCAACTATGCCCGATGGCCGCTTCCAAACCTGGTCCGTCGGCCTCAATGATCTGATTGTCACTGATATATTGGTACTCAAGCCAATCAACCCAGTATTTGTGTACCCACCCCTCACCAAGTGTATTGCCCTTGAACGGCACACTCGCGCCCAGAAAATAGATACGGTCATCCTCACCGATTGATGCGCCACCATATGTCACTGCACCGTCTGCCAGGCCCTGTAGCGAGAACAACAAGGTAAGAATCGATATCAATCCAGCGATTCGCTTGCGGCCGCTAAGGGTAATCAGCCAACTTGCCACGCTATACCTCGGTGATTCTGTCTACATTGTAGAGATAAAGTGGTGAGCCAGGACTTTCCACCCGACGTTCGTTGGAGAGCTTCCCATAGAGCTGGGCTTTGCTTGTGCTCGATAACACCTGTAGCTCGATGGGTGTCTTGATCATCAGCGAGCGGTTTGACATCAATGCCATACGTCGGTCTGACGATATCAGCCCAATCCTTTCCGCCCCATCGCGGCAATCTATGGTGTATGACATGGGCACCCATTGGGCCGCCATATGCTCTTTCCTGCGCTGGTGGCGGCGGATGTAGCGTTGCAGCCACTCGATGGGGGTGAGTTTTCTTTCCCGTAGACCATTAATCGTTATCTGCAAATCGGTACCGTAGAGGAAACAACTAAGCCGGTCCTGGTCGTGAGTGGACATCAATATGAATTCACAGCCTGCGTAGTAGGCCTGGGGCGTATTGTCAGAATCATTATCGAATCCCGCACTGGTTTGGCATTCCTCTGCCAGTCTAACCAGTCGTGCCTTGAAGGTAATTGGGCCGTCGGGTAGATATATCTCTCCTCGAATGGTCTTGTCGCTTTTGATAGCCGCGGGTAATTCTGCAACCAATCGAAAACCGCGCGTGGAAAGACTATCAACAGAACCATATATCTCTTGTTCTCCCAGCATCAATCTCGCGGGCAGTGGTATGGGCGAGCGATACTCACCTCGGTGCTGGATACGACGGCGGGTGAACAGGCGGATCGCTGCGCCAGCAATAATGATATTGAATGCGGCCCAGAATAGTGACGCGATCAACACTGACACGGGCAAGGCGCTAGGGAGTGCAGTAGACAAGAACAAGAGTATGCTCATTACTGTGACGATGTTTAATACTAGGATTGAGATTTGCGGCACCACATAGAGCCATCCTTCGGATAGATCACGCAATGCTTTTGGCGTTACTTTGAATTTGAGATTGCGTTTGAAGTAACCGAAGGTCGACCAAATAAAGGCGCCGAAACGCGCCATGGTGTATTGTTCGCTAAGGATCGGCCAGCCATAACCGCGACTCACTTCCACATAGGCCCAGATGGAAAATAGAAAGTAGGGAATAAAATGCTGAATGAATTCCGGCCCCACCGTATTGACGGGCATCCAGCCAGTGGCCACCACTAAGGGGGGGAGAAAATAGAAGAACCCACGTTGCCAGCCTTCAAAGAAGACAGTTATCGAGGCGAGGTAACTGACGCGCTGCGCAAGCGTCAAGTCACGACAAAACAGTATGCTTTCCTGGCGCCAGACCTGCATCGCGCCTTGTCCCCAGCGCACGCGCTGGATAATGAAGGACTTGTTGTTACTAGGCGCCAGACCAAAAGCTAAGGGCTCAGCATGAAACACCGACTCATAGCCCATTTTGTGGAATCGTAACGAGGTATGTATGTCCTCTGTTACTGTACCAGTTGCAAAGCCATTAATTTCGTCAAGCCTGTCACGCCGGATAATGGCACAACTCCCGCAGAAGATCGCCGCGTTCCATACATCCTTGCCTCTTTGTATCAGGCGAAAAAAAAGCGTTTGTTCATTCCAAGTAGTATGCCGTTTGGGGTTAAGCCAGTGTTGATAGGAGTCTAAGTTGTAAAAGTCCTGTGGAGTCTGGACGAAGGCGACAAGTGGATTATTAAAATAGCCCAGCGTTTTGACGAGAAAATCTTTATGGGGGCAATGATCGGCGTCAAACAAGGCAATATAGTCGGCCTCGGTATGGGCAAGACCGTGATTCAGATTACCTGCCTTGGCGTCCGTGTTGGTTTCCCGTGACAAATAGCGACAACCCAGTTCGCGCGCCAGCGCAGCCATCTCGGGGCGATTACCATCATCCAATAGCCATGTTTCATGTGGATAGCGCATATGCACCACAGCCAGTAATGTGCGTCGCACCAGCGTTATAGGCTCGTTGATTGTGGGCACGAACACCGCGACGCTCAAGCCAGGCGGCGGCGGGGGGGACTCCCGCACACTAATGCGCCAGCTGATAAAAATATGGAACAGAGCGACGACGAATGCAAAACATTCGGCGGCGAAGACAAGCCAAGAGAAGATCGGGGCCTCTTGATTAAAGGTCTGTGTGCGCCAACTTAAATACCATAACGCAGAAATCACGAAAACAACGACAATAGACTGCCGCCCCACCCCAAGCGGAATGGACCGCACTGCAGCTTTCATCTCTCGTCCCTCTCGGTCCATTGAATTGCATGGAGGTATGGCCAGCGCAGAGTCAGTCCTTTGCGAACTGCGTTGTAGCCCGTCCCAACGACTCAACTACCTACTGCTAACGGCGGCTTAGCCATGGAGTAGTGCTATGCGAATCTTGGGACTGTCTTGAGCGGCGTCATTGCCGGTCTTGTTTTTTCTTTGCGGCGCTGGCTTTGGCAAGGCAAGCTTCCTGTCGCGGAGCTCTGTTTTCATCAACAGTGGGGGCAGGCCCGGACAGGAAATAAACGCGGCCACGCCCCCCCAGCCGTGATCCGTGCCATTAATCCAGCAATGTTTGCGCCGATTTCACCAATCATTTAAATTACAGATAGTTATAGGCTCTCACCGATAGGGGGTCAGGAGGAAGTATAAAGTTCTCCGACACTCCGGCAGCGTCCCTCCCGAGCAAGGTGGATAGGATGGGGCGGACACAAGCATTGATCCTGGAAGAATTAGCCGTATAGACCCGTAGCATAGGAAGCGTTAACGCGATTTCTTCTTGGGTTCAAGAGTGTCATCCGCCGATTTTGGTTGCTTAGTCGCGGCCTAAACTGTCCCGCAAGCACGCTCCAAAGCAACTACTGCGAATTTTGAAGCGCATTCTTCGCTGAATAACGGCTACATATGATGCGCTGCAGATTACCGGCCGAGAGCCGCCCTCTGAATAGCACAAGTTCCGATTAGATCAATAGCCGATAAAAATATTCGCTTCGTCATCCGGGTCGTAACGGACACCAGCGCGTGGCGGTGGGTGAGTGCCTAGGTTGGGCACGAATCCAGTTCGGGGATACACTGGCTGGACGCCTAGCAATGTAGGAATTGTGTAGCGACGCTGGGTGACAAACCCAGGTGGGTGAGTCTCTTACGTCTTACGATTCAGCAAGAGACCTTCAATGGCAGGGCGCCGCCTTGACCTGTCCACCATAGTCGGGACAGCCTTCCCGATCCAGGTTGATCACGCGCTTGACCAAACGCGCCCATGGGCGTAGTGCGCTTGCCTGTTCTGCTCTTGGGCTACTCTTCTCTCACCTTCTCTGTTTGGCTCCGCTACCGCATCATCAGAACGCGCGCAATGACGCGGTCCGTTGCCACAGAGCCCAACCAGTCCTGGATGACCGGCATCACTTATTGACCTACCCGTACCTATCTGGCAAGGGTGGCTCTAGCTGGCCGTGATGATGGATTTGTACTCGCGCAACGCTGCCGGCTGGTCAATGAAACCGACGCTGGCATGGGGACTGACACTTGCCCCCTTATTGATAGCGCTCTGGCGACGACCGCAAAAGACGGCCCTGGGACATTCGGATCAAGGCGCGCAATACGGCAGCGATGATAGGCGGCGCTGGCACCGCACCGACAATCCAGAACCCAGCATGAGACATGGTTTCTGGGGCGCCTGGGGGAGACTATCGACTGGCTAGCACAAAATTGGCACAGCCGGAAAACGAGGGAAAAGAAAGCGGCTAGCTGAGCACCGAACCGCTTGATTTCATTGGAAATAATGGCGCGCCCGGAGAGATTCGAACTCCCGACCACCTGGTTCGTAGTTAGCAGAACATTCACTAACCTTTTGTTTTTAATATTTATTACTGGAACGCCCGTTGCCCAATTTGACTAACAATGCAGGACAATGCATAAGCGAATCCCGCAAAAGTCCCGCACGTCATTTCACGCCAATGAATTAAAAAGCTAGCCTCCTGTCGTCTCTTACCTCCGTGGCTTTTCAAGCGCCATCGTCTGCATGATTAGTAATTCGCCATGGACAGGATTTTCGAAGGCCAGCTACCACAGGTGCTTGAAATATTTAACGATGCCATCTGGCAAGAACCCGCCGCTTGATGCCATCCGGCGAATCGGCTAAAGTAAGGAATCCTTACTTTAGCCATTGGGGGCTGCGATGTTAGCCAAGATGACCGCGAAGAATCAGCTTACCTTACCCAAGAGCGTCACCACCGCGGTGGGCCCGGCGGAATATTTCGAGGTGGAAACGCGTAACGGCCAGATCATCCTCACCCCGGTGCGCATCCAGCGCGGCGATGCCGTACGCGCCAAACTGGCCGAGCTGGACTTGCAGGAGCAGGACATCACCGATGCCGTGAGCTGGGCACGCCAGCCGTCCAGTCCGGCCCCCGCAAAAAACCGCCGCAAGAAATGACCCGTGCGCCGCGCCCGCCACGCGTGGTGATCGACACCAACCTGGTGCTGTCCGCGCTGGTATTCGCCCAAGGGCGGCTGACGCCATTGCGTCACGCCTGGCAAGGGCAACGCTGCCAGCCGCTGCTATCCAAGGCCACGGCGGCGGAACTGATCCGGGTGCTCGCCTACCCCAAATTCAAACTCACGGCGGATGAACAGCAGGAACTACTGGCCGACTACCTGCCCTGGTGCACCACGGTGCGCATACCCAATCCGCCACCTAAGACACCACTGTGTCGCGATCCCTACGATCTGCCTTTTCTGCAGCTCGCCGTCGCGGGCAAGGCGGAGTATCTCGTGAGTGGCGATCAGGATCTTCTGAGCCTCGCCGGCCGCTTCGTCTGCCCTATAATCAGCGCCGATCAATTCATAGAAGTGATAAAACCATGACCACCTCTGACATCGTCGCTAAACTCTGGAACCTGTAGGGTGCGAATTGCTAAATGCCCCCCACAGGGCTGTCAAGGTGGAGACCGGAGCGCATGTACTACCTTGATGACCACGGCGCGGAGGGCATGCTTATCACCTGGGTGAGGGGGTTGGGAGAGGCACGGTCGTTCAGATAACTTCATGGGTCAATGCAGATCAATCGAAACTGACCCCATCGATTCACCATGGCGGCGGGCATAGCCCCCTGCAGCGGTCGCACGGACTGTTTCAAGCTGGCGCGTTTTTTTTCGATGGTCTCGCGACGTTGCTGCCCGTTCTTTCGGTAGTAGGCACTGACCGGCAGTCCCGCGACCGCGTGCACCGACCGCCCTGCCAGGCCCGCTTCCTGCAGCGCATGTTGTACGATCACGCGATTGAGCCCGGAGTGGGGATAGTCCTCAAATTGGGTTGATGCCGCATCGACGGCGCCCACCGCGTACACCGTGCCGTCGGTTTCATACTCGAAGATGCGTGGCTGACTGTCGTGAACCCAGGTCACCCCGGCTTTGCCGATCCGAGCTCGCGAGGGAATCGAGATCAGCCTGCCATCAGGCAGCGCCACTTTGGTGTAGGCGTAGCCATCATCGAGGCCTATCGATATGGGGGTCATGCTGTCCGAATCTGTCATCGCCGTGTCTCTGTCCTGGATTACTCGCTGTCTTGTGAATTCGTGTTTGCGCTTTCAGCCGATCACCTTCTTGAGTCTCGCGAATGGCTTGCTCTGCGTTGCGGAGCAATTCGTTTCCGTGGACAACCTCGAGGACGGAGAGTCCGTCTGCGTCGCCGCGCGTGATCGAGGCGCTGATTGTGCCAACCAAGTCGCAAACCCAGATCTGGCTCTGCATGTTGGTAAGTCTTGTGCGCGTGATGTCGCGTGCTGCCGTGACACCGTATCGTCTTGTAGGCGTTGCAGGGTTTGGCATTCAAGCTTGAATCCTTGTACGAGCAGGCCGCGCAACCACGCTTGGCGTCGAGCCTGGGGTATCCGCTCCAGCCGATTCAACACCAGGGCCTCGAACGCGATGCGTGGGTCGAGTTGGAGCACGAGTCGCTGTCCTCTCACTGTGCTAACCACGGTGTGCCGGCCATGTCGCCGTTAAACATCTGTCCAGGTGATCGCAAGATTAGAGCGATGGCAGAGTCACAGGCCAGAGGAAATTAGGTACTACCGGTGTAGTCGTTTTGCCCTTCCGGTGTCGGGGCAGGCGACGTTGCCTCCCTCGGTGTCAGGCGCAGATGATGGGCGGCCGGATCGGGGAAGCGCAGCTTGCGCGGCGTCAGCGGTGCAAGGCGTTGCTCGCTCAACACTTCGTCGGGCACCTCGCCCATGAGTTGACGGGCGCGGCTCGCGTTGGCACTGCCCTGCCGTAGCATCTCGCGATCGACGCCCAGGTAGCGGTAATCCTGCACGGTGGAGAAGACACCTCGCAGCTTACGGGCGCTGCCATTGAGCAGCCCTTCCCTCTCAGCGCCGCTCAGGACACCCACATGCTGGGCGGTCAAGACCGTGCGCGCGTAACGGTCATACTCGGCGATCATTTGCGCGCCGCGAAAGGCGTAAGGATTGGCAAACTGCAGCGCGATGCGATAAGGCTGTTGCGATGCCGCCACGGTCACTTCCAGGGCGCTGAGCTGTTCGAGACGACGATCGAGCGCCCGCTGTTCAGTGTCGAGCAGATGGCGGGTACGTGCCAGCGCCTCGTGAACTTTGATCAACCACCAATCGGCATAGGGATCGTCGCTGCGCGCCGCCTGCCAGATCACCCGAAGTCGATCGGCGTATCCCACCAAGCCGATGATCGCCGGCTTATCCGCCGTGGCTTTGCGACCATGGATCAAGCGCTGTGCTTGTCGGGTCTGGACCGTCAGCCACACCTGCCCGCGTAGCGCGCCCGGACTCTCCGTAGCTGCGGTTGCTTGAGGACTTTGCTGCCTATTTCGTTCGGCATCCGACTGGACGGACATCATGGGGCTAATCCTTTTGCGTGATGATATTTCCGTGATGAGTAGGCGTGACCCCGCTAGCTATCCATGACCGGCGCAGATAGACCAGCGCTTATCCCAACACCCTTGGGCGGGGTTTATGGCATGGAGTCGGAAGATGGGGGGGCGGGAGGACTTAACCGACCTCTGAGGTAACCCGGAAATTACAGAAGAGAAGTTGCTTTATCGATGAAGCTGACACAGAATTCTGAACGTCCTCCAACTTCCTGCTCATAGCTGACACTACTATTTCTCATTGAATAGAAACCCATGATAGTAAGTAAAGAACTATTAGGACTATGCTTGTTGGGACAATGCGCAAGTTATATGTTTTTACTAATGTAGTATTTCGCAGCTTATAAAAAGCCCCCTCTAAGATATAGATACTCACACCTATCAAAGAAATAATTAATGAAAGAAATTTATCTGACTGATCAGCCACTAATGCTAATAAAATGAAAACGATTAAGCCTATTATCCCGAAAAGCAGCCGAAGAAACGATCTAGTCATTAGTTTTGCTTCCTGCACGAACTTACAAATGAACCAGCAACAGTAGTAGCGAGCACGCCCCCACTTGCAGCTACTATTAAACCGTAAATTGGGTTAACAATCCCTGATCATTCGCTAATCCGCTAACTTGTGTCGCATATTTGAACAGCGAAAATCACCTGAAATAGCGCGATAAGTACGCCAAATACGCCACCGATTAAAGAAGTTGCTAGTAGCGCAGCAAGAGCGATTACTACAAACGCAAAAATAATTACCACGCCACCAGTCGCCCCCCCCGCTGATCTTATACGCTCCCTCCCCCGTCGCCGGATCGAGGATGATATAGCCCGCTCCGGTCCAGCCCGGCACGCTGATGCTATCGGTGTGGGTGATGTCTTTACCTACTGCCAGGGCGGCCTGTATCTCCGATAGAGTCAGGCTGTCGTGATGGAGATTGGGTAATGTCGTGGTTTGCTGGCGTGATGTGATACGTACGCTGGCCTGCGGCCGCAGCCTTTGAGAGGGCTTTGACGGCCGAGACGGCTTCCCCAGGATTCTCCGGTGTGACAAACATCTGTTCGGGGATGGCATGTTCCAGCGCCGATGAGAGCACGCCGAGTTGCATGACGAAGGTGACGCGTTCTTGTTGCGATCCCGCATCGACGCTGGCGATGACGGCGATCCGATCCAGATCCATTTCCACCCCGCCACTGGCGATGGCGCGCGGGATGCCTAGGAGATAGTTGACCGCGGGCACGTAGCCGTAGGTCCCTGCCGAGGAAGCAAGGTTGAGATGCGCATTTTGTTGTAGGCCGCTGATGTGGCCGAGGGCCAGGTGCTGGGCGAAGTAGCCGAGGGTGCCGGCATGGAACATGTCACCGAGCAGGTCTTCCCTCGTGAGGTTGTCGATCTGGTCGGGATCGTTGGATTCGAGGGCGGTTTTGGTGGTCTCATAAAGAGGACGCTACCCTTCCTTATTCATTCACTTTCCTCGGTCGCCCATAGGACAAAGGGAAGCGTCCCCTTTTCCCTTTCGACAGAGAGCTAAATTGACTCCTTTTGTTCCAAATGCTTCTTGTAACCTTTATAAACCAATAAGCCCCCCCCAAAGAACGACAATGCTAAAAATATCAATTCGACTCTCAACTCTTGGCCACCCTGCGGAAATCCACTTTCAACTAATGAAGAACACTCGTATATGCCTAATCCAATAATGAACGCACCGAAAATGCCCAAGGAGCCGTCTTTGATGTTATGTTTCTTATATATGATCGATAGATAACCCCAAGCCATGAATAGTAACGCCAACACCAATTCACTTAGCTTGAAAGCACGCATGCTTCCAATCAAGACCAGCATTCCTACGAAAATTAGACCCCATCCAAATATTCTCATAAATCTTTAGTTACCTCAATCTCGATACGAGCACTATTTTCAGCATCGCCTAGTTGTTACATCTTTCTGAGAAAGATTCAGATATTTGTCCGGCTATCCACGAAAAGCCTGTCAGAACAGTAAATACATACAAGGGACTTACTGCTGCACCAGGAGTTGACAAACCTACCAGCGTCATCGCAGAACCAATAACAGCTGACACAAGAATAAAACCAATTATAGCCACTGATAAGGGACAACCGCCGGAAAGAATGTTGTCGACAAAACTAATAACTGACTGTAGGGATGAAATAACGCCTGATACTGCAGCCGCTGTTGCACTTCCAAATACTCCTAAGTAGTTTAGTAGAACGTCGCTTAGCGTTTGAAGATAAGATATGCTGTCTTCTGCATCTATCTCCCCCCCATTCGCCCCCCCACTGATCTTATACGCTCCATCCCCCGTCGCCGGATC